>JBFYSM010000580.1:0-4399 GCA_041301605.1 Chloroflexota bacterium
CACGGTTTCGCGTGTCTTTCATTCTTTGGACACGGAGTTCGAGAGTTGGAAGACCCGCAAACTGGAGGCGCATTACCTGTATGTGTATACCGATGGTACCTATTTCACCGTGATTTATGAATATGATGAAATTCAAGCTGTTTTTTTTAGCCCGGATAGTAAACATTTAGCCTATGTGGCTGAAGAAAACAACAAACAATTTGTCATAGTTGATGGAATAAACGAACCCGTATATGATGGGATAGGTGAAGGCACACCAATTTTTAGCTCTGATAGTAGACAATTTGTTTATACAGCACAAGAGGGTAGTAAATGGTTCACAGTTATTGAAGGCAAGCAAGGCAAGCTGTATGATGGTTTTAATTTCTTGATGTTTAGCACCGATAACAGCAGAGTAATCTACAGGGCGCAAGTGGGCGATAAACAAATAATTGTAGATAATGGACAGGAAGGAAAGCCGTATGATTTAATTGGCGAGCCTGTTTTCAGTCCTGATGGCAAACATTTAACATATATCGGTTTTTTGCAGAATGGAATAGGCTACCTAATCGTGGATGGGATAGAAGTTCATGAGTATAAAGATATTACAGCGATCATAAAATTTAAAGTATATTTTGAAACTCCAACTCGTTTTCATTACCTAGAGTCTAAACCAACAAATTCAGGATTTTACAGCATTGATCTAATCGTAGAAGAAATCCAAGATAAATGACACATCACTTCTTTCCTCGCCCCTCCCAGCAAGAAATCCTCCGCTACACCGGCGGACACCTTGGCATTGCCGCCGTCCCCGGCGCGGGCAAAACGCACATCCTCTCTGCGCTGGCAGCCCAGATCATCCACAGCGGGGCATTGCAGGATGACCAGGAAGTGCTTGTCGTCACCCTGGTCAACTCGGCGGTGGATAACTTCGAAGCCCGCATCAAAAAGTTTTTCGATAATCCCCTGCAGGCGCTCTATAAATACCGCGTCCGCACCCTGCACGGGCTGGCGCACGATATCGTCCGCGAGAAACCAGCCCGGGTCGGTCTCGAGGAGCGCTTCAGCATCATCGACGAGCGCGAGGCGGGCTTCATCCGCCGCGAGTCGGTCAATGCCTGGCTGGCAGCCAATCCCAATGCCCTGGATGACTATCTCGATCCCGCCCTCGATGACTCGAAGCGGGATTGGGTCCGCCGCCAGCAATTGCCGGAAATGGTCGATTCGCTCGCCCTGGCATTCATCCGTTCCGCGAAAGATCACCTCCTGACCCCTGAAATCCTGCGCCTGAAACTGGATTCGGCTCCCGCCCTGCTGCCGCTTGCAGAACTCGGCTGGAGCATCTACACCGACTACCAGCGCGCCCTCGCCTACCGCGGCGCGGTGGATTTCGATGACCTGATCCGCCTGGCGCTGACCCTGCTCGAAAGCGACGCCGAATACCTGGCCCGCCTGCAATACCGGTATCCCTACATCCTGGAAGATGAGGCCCAGGATTCGAGCCTTTCGCAGCAGAGGATATTATCGCTACTGTCGGGTAGCGCTTCTGCTGGTCGAGTAGTTCCGAGCCGCCGCGCTGAGCCTGTCGAAGCGGAAAACGAGGAACGTATCGAGACCAGCATCTCTGGTTTCAACGGAGATGTGGTCTCGATACGCCCCAACGAGCATGGGGCTACTCGACCACCAGAATCAAGCAGCGGCAACTGGGTCCGCGTCGGCGACCCCAACCAGGCCATCTTCGAAACCTTCACCACCGCAGACCCCGAACTGCTGCGCGAGTTCATCCGCACCAACCCCAGCGCCGATATGCCCGAGTCGGGACGTTCCCAGCCATCCATTATCGCATTGGCAAACCACCTGATAGACTGGGTAATGGCCGAGCATCCCATCCCCGAAGGACGGACGGCGCTCTCGCTTCCGCATATCGTGCCTGTTCCTGAAGATGACCCGCAGCAGAACCCGCCCGATCATCCCGAAGCGATCCGTTTGATCAGCAAGAAGTACACCCCCGAAGAAGAAATGGAAGCGGTGGTCAAGTCAGTAAAGAATTATCTCGATTCCATCGCTGAACTCCCTGATGCAGAAAAACCGACCATCGCCATCCTGGTTCCGCGTAATACACGCGGCGTAGATGTTGTAAACAACCTGCGCAAACATGGCATCGAACCCATCGAGTTGATCTCATCCACCTCCAACACCCGCGCCGCGGCCGGCTCGTTGAGCTACCTGCTGTCCTATCTGGCAGATCCGCAATCGGCGCGGAAATTATCGAGAGCGTATGAAGTGTGGCGGCGGGATTGGCGCGAGGCTGTGTCATTGCGAGGGCAAGGTTTCGATGCGCCCTTCGGGCTACTCAACCACCGCCCGAAACAATCCCCTGTTGATGAAAAGAATGCAACAGATGAGGGGATTGCTTCAACGGAAGAACACCGTCTCGCAATAACATCGGATAACGAAGAGATTGCTTCCCTTCGACAAGCTCAGGACGCCGCGTCGCAACGAACGCTCCTTGCAATGACATCCAATCTTTTGCGCAAACTGAGCGATGTTGAGAAATTCATTGCACCGCGCCAGGATCATGATTGGCTGGAAACGCTACAAGATACCGAATCCAAGCCAGTCATCCAAGAGCTGGCTGAATTCCGTGTCAACCTCCAACGCTGGCTGAACGCGGTCACGCTCCCCATCGACCAACTGGTGCTGACCCTGGCGCAGGATGTCTTCACCGAAGCATCCGATCTGGCCCTGGCGCACAAACTGGCGCTTGTGCTGCGTCAGGCTGCGGACGATCACGCTGACTGGCGCCTGCCTGAGTTGACCTCGGAACTGGCGGTGATCGCCAAGAATGAGCGTCGCTTCATTGGCTTCTCATCGGACGATTCGGGCTTCGACCCCGAACGGCACCGCGGCAAGGTGGTGGTGACAACGATGCACAAAGCCAAGGGATTGGAGTGGGACCGCGTTTATCTGATGTCGGTCAATAATTATGATTTCCCGTCGAACATGCCGAACGACCGCTTTATCTCGGAGCGCTGGTTCCTGCGAAGTGGATTGAACCTGGAAGCGGAGGCGCTGGCGCAGTTGGCCACCCTGGAATCGACCAGCGAATACGACTGGTACGAGGAAGGGACGGCAACGATGCAATCGCGGCTGGGATATGTGAAGGAACGCCTGCGCCTGTTGTACGTGGGGATTACGCGCGCCAAGAGGGATTTGATCGTGACGTGGAATTCAGGCCGGCAGGGCGATGCCACGCCGTCCCTGGCGTTGAGCGAGATGATGGGGTGGTGGGAGGGGAAAGAAACTGAAAACAGGATATAATTCCGATAGACATCGAGAGGTACTCTATGAACAAAACCCTCAATCAATTATCTGCCAATGAGTTTGAAGATTTGATCGAGCGCGCCGTGGACAGGCGTCTCGAAGTCTGGATGATCCAATTAATGGACGCGCTCACCAGCATCGACGAGCCTGCCAGCGAATTTCGCCCCGAATTTGCCGAATCCCTGCGAAAGGCGATCCAGCAATCGGAGGCAGGCGAAGGCATGGATTTGAAATCCTTCCGCGCTGAGATTGGGGAATGAAACCATACCAGGTTTTCCTCACACCTGAAGCACAAGCAGATTTACGGAGGATTACACCTGGAACCAGAAGGCGAGTGCTCGATAAAATGGAATGGATGGGGGAAAACGGGGAACTCGTTCAACACCAGGCGTTGCAAGGCGATGAATGGAAGGGGTGTTTCAATACCGCGTTGGCGATTATCGAATCATCTATAAATTGGATCATCCTGCCGCGAAATTGACTGTATTGAAAATCGGTCACCGGAGTGAGGTGTACAAATGATGTGGGCATCACACGTGCCAAGCGGGATTTGATCGTCACATGGAATTCAGGTCGGCAGGGCGATGCCACGCCAGCCCTGGCGCTCAGTGAGTTGATGGGATGGTGGGAGTAAGAATTGAGTGAAAGAAAAAGACTCAAAAAATAGCCTCGGAGATGAAATATCGCCGAGGCCGTTTTTTAATCCGAGCATTTTATTTTCCCCCAACCACTAAATTAGTTCATGCGCTGGCAAGCCAACCAACCAGCCCAAACAGGAAATCGATAAACCCAAATATGATCGCGCCGTAGAACAGCACGAACTTCCCGCCCAGTTCGCTGGCAAATGCATATGTCCCGATGGTGACAAGGATGCCGGCAATCGTCCATACCAGGCCGCGCGTCAATCGCCTTTTATATTTCGCCCGACGCTCCTTCTTGATAACATCGCGCGCATCTTTGACGATCATCCGGGCAGCTTCCGCTGATGCGCCCCGGCCGACCAACGATTTTTCGACCGCCTGGAGGGACTTTTTGTTGGCAAGTTCCATGACCGCATATTGGAACAGGCCGGAGAACTCCTGCTGATTCCAGCCTG
>JBFYSM010000585.1:0-6602 GCA_041301605.1 Chloroflexota bacterium
GTGAACTGTACGGGTCACACACTCCCGGCTGAGCCGTCTGTATTGGGCGATAATTGGGCTCGCGATGTTGTTTTGCCAACCAAACAGGCTGCCGATACCCCCCAGGATGGCCTCCTGGCAGCACTCAGCCATGTTGCTCCCGATCGTTTTCCAAATGTTGCGATTGTGGATGACAACCCGGAAGTCAGGAGAATGATCCGGCGCATCCTGCAATCTCAGGGCAACTTCACACTCTACGAAGCAGTCAACGGAAAAGAAGCACTGGAGTTGATTGGACGAGAACTACCGGACTTAATCATCCTTGACTTAATGATGCCTGAACTCGACGGGTTCTCAGTACTGGATGCGCTCAGATCCAAACCTGAAACCGCTTCCATTCCCGTCATTGTAGCAACAGCCAAGGAACTTACTTCGGAAGAAAAAAGTCGCTTAAAGGGACAGATCCAGGCACTCATGCAGAAAGGTGATTTCCTAAGTGACGAATTCCTTGAAGAGGTACGAGCTCTGGTTCGGTAACCCAAACGAGATGTGGAAGTGGATAAGATGAGCTTAAAGGGCGGAAAAACCACAGGGATCAGTTCTGCATTAACATCCGCGCTGTTCCTTGGACTTGCACCCGTTATCGGCAAGCAAGCCATTGCATTGGGGTTTTCTCCATGGATTGTCGTTGCGCTACGAACATCAATGGCTGCTCTGCTTCTATTGCTTATTATGAGCTTATTCAAGCGAAAATACTTGTATATCTATCCTGCTGGATTGCTGGGCTGCGGGCTGGCTGGTTTTGTTAATGGCCTGGGATCATTGTTTTATTATCAGTCCCTGAAGTATTTGGACGCGAGTGTTGGTGGTTTGCTGTATTCACTATACCCTGTTTTCCTGGCTGGCTGGCTGATCTTGGATCGCCAACCCCCAACAAAATTGACCACTACGCGCGTGGTTATCGCAGCCCTGGGGGTTATTCTCTTAACATTAGCATCACCAGTAGGGGTTCATTGGGGTGGCGTAATGTTAATGCTGGTTGCAGCCATCATGTACGCTCTCCATTTACCGATCAACCAGCGTGTGTTATATGATATTCCTGCACCCACTGTCACCCTCTATACGCTATTGGCAATGAGTCTGGTTGTTGTCCCTGCCTGTTTGTTGTTTAATCGTCAACCGCTCCCTACAGAGAGATCATGGTGGCCGATTGTTGCGCTCACGCTGGTCACATTCCTATCCCGCCTAACGCTATTCCTGGGTGTAAAGCACATTGGAGGTATGCAAACTGCCCTACTGGGTCTCAGTGAACTTTTCGTAACCATCATTGTCAGCCATATCTGGCTGAAAGAAAGCCTGGGCTCCATACAATGGGTTGGAGCTGTTCTCCTCGGTGTCAGCTTGCTGATGGTTGGATTCGAAAAACTAACTCCCGAAAAGAAAATACAGCCTGGAAGCTGGCTCAACTGGCTGCGCTCCCCTGAAGTCCCTCCCAACATCCCGTGGGGGCCACATGATTAATTCAATCCTCTCCTTTCTCAAACAAATAACCTGTACCACGCACACTGACGATCCGGTCAACAAGGGACAAAATGGGGGCCAGTTTCTGCCTTAGTCTACTCACCAAGGGCCGCAATATCTCCGGCGCCTCCTGCTGAGAAGCAGCATAACCCTGAACAAGCAACACAAGCTCACGATGGGGAAACACCTTTCCAGGATTCTCGACCAACACTTTCAACAATCTTCCCTCAGCAGGCGTCAGGTGGATATTCTTGTCGCCGTTCTGTACTATTCTCCTCTGAAAATCTATTTCGATCTCTCCATCCAACCTGATTGTTTGAATATCGTTATCTGCATTGGCGATATCATTAAGGTGCATCCTAAGCCGCGTATCGCGCCTCACCAGTCCCCGCGAAACACTTTCCAGAACTTGGGCAGGGGAAGCCGGCTTCAGTAAATAGTCGTGGACGCGTTGACGCAATGCTTCTATTGCGGTTTCCATCGAGCCATGTGCTGTCAGAAGGATCAATTCCACATCCGGCGAAACCCGGCGGATTACCTTGGCCGTTTCCAGACCGCTCATCCCATGCATCCGTAAATCCAGGATAACCAGATCAACCGTATTTAGCCGCAAGAACTCGATGGCTGCCTCCCCACTTGCCACAGAAGCGACATTATATCCTTCCAGTTTAAGGATATCCGTCATTGTCTGTCGCTCAATGGGTTCATCATCAACAACAAGGATAGATGCTTTCATGTTATTTTCTCATCCTTTCCTACCGGGAGCAATACGCGGAAGCAGGCGCCGGTACCCCGATCCGGCAAAAGATCGAGGCTGCCTCCGTGTGCAATAACAATTCCGTAACTGACAGAAAGTCCAAGCCCGATCCCTTTATCTTTTGTGCTCATGAACGGCTCGAATATGCGATTGCGGTATTCCGGCGAGATACCCGGACCCGTGTCCTGGAATAGCATTTCAACCATATTCTTTGCCAATCTGGCGGTTACCCGGATCTCGCCACCATCAGGCATTACATCATAGGCATTCAGGATCAAATTGATAAACACCTGTTGCAGTTGACTGCCAACCGCCATGATCGTCGGTAATTTAGAAGAGATGCCCAAGGTAACCCGTATCTTGCGCACCTCCAATTGTGGGGACATAAGTTCTACAACGCGCCGTAATAAATGGCCCACATCGAGCTGCACAGGATCCAGGCCACTTGGGCGGAACAGTTCCAGCATGCGCTGCACCGTCTGCATAAGCCGATCCAATTCCATCTTTGTCATTTCCAGGTACTCCTGGCGCTTATGCACATCAAGTTCGTTTCGGGAAGCCAGGTGGAGGCAGTTTTGGACCGCTTGCAATGGATTATTGATCTCGTGAGCGATGGAAGCAGTCATCCTGCCAACCGCGGCCATTTTCTCTACATGGATCAACGCCTGTTGAGATTCTTCCAGTTGGCGGAGCGAATCGCGGACTTCAGCATAAAGCTTGGCATTCTCCATCGCAATTGCAGCCTGCCTCACAAGCAACAGGAACATCTCCCAATCTACCTCCCGGAATCCGGGTTCACCGATTTGACGGGCAGCATATAGGACACCGCGTACATTCTGCCGCGAAACAGGTGCGCACATCGCGGATGATGTACCCAACCGGTCAATCTCTTCCTGGAACCCATCCTCGCTGGAGCCGGTCGCGCTGACGATAATCGCTCTCCCTTCCTGGTCAACCTGGGCCAGGATACTTTTTGGGTCGCGCCATGTCTCTTCGCTCAATACAATCCCATTGCTTGCAATGAGTTTCAGGGTATCTTCTCCAGGCAACATTTGGTAAAAGGCGGCATTTTCACAATGTAAATGCCCCATAACGGCCCTAAGAACCAAGGGAACCAGGCGATCGAAACGCGTCTCTGTTAATAACGACTCGGTAATATCAAAGAGGGGCCGCAGAGCCTGGCTACGTGCTACATCGCGTTTTTCCTGTTTATCTGCAAGGGCCTGGCGGACAGCCTGAATCAACTCCTCTCCTTTTTCGAACGGCTTCAATATCAGTCCATCGACCCCCTGACGAAGCGCCTGGATAGCCGTTTCAACTGTTCCAAAACCCGTCATGATCAGGATTGCTGCATTCGGTTGCAAAGCCATTGCTTCCGCGATGAATTCAAACCCCCCCATTTCCGGCATACGGATATCCACCAGGAGCAGGTCGATATCCATTTTTCGTAGGAACTCAAGCGCGTCCAGCGGCTTTACAAAGGCTGTGACCTTGAATCCCACCCGGACCAACAACCGTTCACACAGACGGGTAATGCCAGGCTCATCATCCAATACAAGGATATGTTCAGCGCTCATTGAGAAACCTCGAGCGGAAGCCAGACTTTAAAGCTCGACCCGCTTCCGACCTTGCTCTCCACTTCGATAAAGCCCCCCTGATCTGAAACGATCCCATAAGAAATAGCCAGCCCAAGACCTGTTCCACCATCCTTTGATCTCGTGGTAAAGAAAGGCTCAAATAATCTATCAATATTCTCCGGGGGGATTCCCAGACCCGTATCACGCACTTCGATGGTTGCCCAGCCTCGGCCATCGCGTTGATGATGAGAAGTCGAAATAAATAACCGGCCACCGTCAGGCATGGCATGCAAGGCATTGTGGATCAGGTTGAGCAAGACCTGCTTCACCTGGTTGTGATCGACATACGCCCAAGGTATTTTCTTCGCCAACCGCGTCTCGACCTGGATGCCACTGGTATGCAAGAGATGCTTGACCAATGCCAATACATCCGTTACAACCCCATTCAGGTCACCTCGGGTTTTCACGCTTTCACTCTGGCGGGCGAAATCGAGCAACCGCCTCACAACGTCGCGGGCGCGATGGGCCTCCCGCAATACCAGCTCCAGATCCGGGCGGTGAACAACATTCTCATCCATCTCATCTAGAACCAGCTCGGTAAAACCGACCACCGAGGTAAGCGGATTATTAAGTTCATGCGCCACGCCAGCCGCCATCTCCCCAACCGCCGCCATTTTGGCTGCCTGGATCAGGCGGTTTTCTGCTACCTGCTGGGCTTTGACCCGCTTCTGCAATTCCTCTCTGGCATCCTGGAGTTCCTGGATGGTCATTTGAAGCCGGCTATATTGGCGAGCGCTGATCAGGACACTTGCCAAAATTCCCGCCAGTGCCTCAAGTACGATCAAATCATTGGGAGTAAAAGCGTTTTTCTTGCGGCTTTCCACATCGATAACGCCCAATACTTCACCTCCCTCCTTGAGCGCCACGCAGATCTCCGAACCTGCATCCCACCCGCGTAAAGGCTGGTAATGCAGATTTTGAGATACATCGTTGGACAAAATGCTCTTGCCGTTGGAAAAAACCTTCCCGGTAATTCCGGTTTTCACATCTGGCATGACAGATCTTAATGCTTCCCTGACCTTTCCTTCGGCGCTGCCACCGATACCGGCAACCCTCAGCACCTTACGATCTTCGGATACCAGCATCAAGCCGGCCAGTTCATAATCGAAATTCTGAATGGTAAGTTCAATGGCAACCTGGGCAATCTTGTTCTCATCGATCAGTCCAATCACACGTTGCACCACCTGGTGAAGGAATTCCAGGTTATGCGCTCTCGCTTCGGCCTCCTGGCGTAGACGGCCATTTTCGATCAAGCCCGAAAGATGGCTGGCAATAACCACCAGCAGATGTTCATCGTAAAGGGAAAAGGCAGCCTGCCGGGTACTCTCCAAACCAAGCGCGCCCACAATTTGCTGCCGGTATTTTAGCGGTACAACAAGTGCGGATTTGGCCCCCAGAGTTACAGGAGTATATCGCCTGTCGGCTGCCAAATCCTGTATCCGGGTGATCCCTCGTTTCACTAAATCCAGGGCTTGCTGGCCCTCAGCGGGACCGGTATGCAATACAAGTCTTCCTTCATCATCCCGATAATGTTCGAAGGATTTTCCATTGGATGTCAGTAAATATAGATTGATGTATTCGGTTGAAAAAGCCCGTTTGAGCAATCCAAACACCCTTTGAATGAGATGCTGAAGATCAGGTGCAGAAGATGCCGCCAGGACAAAATCGTTCAGCAAAGCCAATCGACGCAGATGATCCGTGAGGCTGGAAAAAGTGACATTCTCCTCGACCATCGGAGCAACACGAACAGCCAGTTGGGTGAGAATTTCCCAATCCTGAACCGGGAGGGGATTCTTCCACCAGAGCATAATCAGGCCAATCAGGCGCTGGCCAATCACCAATGGCAATGCACACCACCCCTTGCTGGCAGACTCATCCCCAAATGCCGGCCGATGCTTCCATTCGCTCGACTCCGGGGTGATCGCATGAACGGTTTGGGAATGAATCACCTTGTGGAGGAAGGGATTGGCTTCGATCGAAATGCTTTGATCGAGGGATTTTGGGTTACTTACATGCGCTTTCACCTCCAGGTAGTCCCCTCGCAGGATTGCCAGCCAGCCTCCATCAAAATGAACATGCCGACCGATATAGCGGAGGACATGCTCGAAAGCAAGATGGATATCCGGGATGATGCTGGACTGGAAATCAGAACTTTCCAAATCAGGGGATAAACCATCCGCACCCCCAGGGATTCTGGAAGAATAAGCTACCAGTTGCCAGGTTTTCCTGGCAATCTTTGCCAGATCCCCAGCACCTACAAGGAGACATCGCTCCGTTCCTGGAACGGGGAACAGGTACAACCGCTCGCAATCCAAATCCATGCCTGCAGGTACCGCCCGGGTCCTTATCTGGCCGATTTGGCTGGCATCAACGATCCAGGGAAGAACCCCCTTTCGCTCCAGGAAAATCGCCAATCGCTCATGGAGTCTCCGATCCACTCCCTGCGAGTGGAGGATGTTGACCGTGGATAGGCTGCAAACAAGCCACGCAGCCCAACGCGCCTCGGTGAGTTGGACGATTTCTTCGAGTGGCATACCCAGATGATCTTCGGCCATAATCATTGCTTCCGTATGATTATATATCAAGTTTGGTGCCAGAACCCGGAATGGCAAATAAGCTCTTTAGGAATCTCCGTGAATAGGGGAAAGATATGGGGGTGAGGGTCAGGCTGAATTCTGGGTTAATGTCAATGGTGAACTAGGCATTGG
>JBFYSM010000004.1:0-7971 GCA_041301605.1 Chloroflexota bacterium
TAGAGGGGCTCTTCTGTCATAATTTTCCAGTTATGCTTGATATGTACAAAGTTATTGTTTAGAATATACGCAGTTCACTGGGGGTTGGGGGTATGGTGGGCGGGTGAAACACGCCCAATCCACCCCAACCACGTAATGCCTATGTTGGAATAGTATATCCCCTTGTACAGGAATTGTCAATATAAAACGAAATATATATATACAAAACCTTGACAGAAATAAAAACCACATCTATAATCCGATATATATCAGGTAGATATAGGAAAATTTTCATGGACACCAAATTGCGATATATTAACCCGCCGTGCATACATCGGCGCCTGGGGTAAACTCCGTAGGTTGCCCGGCATCTGGCTCAAAACCAAGGCGCTTAACGATGCGACGGTCTGGTTCGATAATAGATAAATTTTTGACAGGAGCAACTGAAATGGCCATTCGAGTCGTTACTGACAGCACATGTGATCTTCCAGATGAACTCATAAAAAAACATCGTATCACTGTGATCCCGATGTATATTAATGTCGGTTCCCAGGAATACCGGGATAGCATCGACCTAACCCGGCGAGAATTTTACGAGCGCCTGCCGGATTTCAAACCTGCACCAACGACTGCCGCCCCCAGCCCGGATGTATTCCGCCTAGTTTATGAAGGCCTGGCTGCCGAAGGGGCAACCGAGATTCTCTCCATCCACATCTCGGTAAAATTGAGCGCGGTAGTGAACATTGCCGTGCAGGCTGCGCAGGATACCAGCATTGTTCCGGTGACGGTCTTCGACTCACGGCAACTCAGCCTGGGGACCGGTTTCCAGGTGCTGGCTGCTGCCCAGGCTGCGGAAGAAGGTCATTCGATGCAGGATATCCTGGCCATGTTGAAGGAACAGATTTCCCGTACGCACGTTTTCGCTGCGCTGGATACGCTTGAGTTCCTGCGCCGCAGTGGACGGATGAGTTTTGCACTTTCCTTCCTCGGGACCCTTTTGAGAATCAAACCATTCCTTAAGATGTACGATGGCAATCCAACTGCTGAAAGGATCCGGACGCGTAATGGCGCGGTCAAACGGCTGGTTGAATTGCTCAACCAGGTTGCCCCACTCGAAAAAGTGGCCTTGCTCCATTCGCAGGCTGCCGACCGGGCAGAGGCGCTTCTAGGACAAGTGCAACACTTATTACCGGCAGGGAAGATCCTTGTCGAAGAAATCAATCCTGTGCTGGGTGCCCACCTTGGCCCCGGCGTGATCGGTTTCGCCTGTATTTCTGAAAAATAAACGAGAGGTAAATCCCATGTCATTCCTTGAATCGTATGCCATCGCTCTTGTGGTCATCCTGGCTCTGATGACCATCCTGTGGATCATCAGCCTGATCCTGAAGAATTCCAGCATCGTTGATATTTTCTGGGGAACGGGGTTCGTAATCGCCAACTGGGTGTATTTTTTCCTGACCCCGGATGGCTTCCTGCCCCGCAAACTGCTGATCGGCGCGCTGGTCACCATCTGGGGATTGCGGCTGTCGCTTTACATCCTGTGGCGGAACTGGGGCAAGCCGGAAGATTATCGCTATCAGGCCTGGCGCAAGGAATCGGGTGCCAACTGGTGGTGGAAGAGTTTCTTCCGGGTCTTCCTGCTGCAGGGGGGGCTGATGTGGGTCATTGCCGTCCCCCTGCTGGCCGCCCAGTTCCGTTCCGCTCCGGACCGACTCACAGTTCTTGATTTCCTTGGCGTTGCCCTCTGGCTGATCGGTTTCTTCTTCGAGGCGATGGGTGATTTCCAACTGGCCCGTTTCAAAGCAGACCTTGCCAACAAGGGCAAAGTGATGAACCGGGGCGTCTGGCGCTTCACCCGGCATCCCAATTACTTTGGGGATTCTGCCCAGTGGTGGGGATATTACCTGGTCGCGGCCTCGGCTGGAGGCTGGTGGACGATCTTCAGCCCGGTACTCATGACGCTGCTCCTGTTGCGTGTCTCTGGCGTATCCCTGTTGGAGAAATCCCTGGAGACGCGTCCCGGTTATAAGGAATATGTAGAAACCACAAGCGCGTTCATCCCGTGGTTGCCGCGCAAGAAATAAAAGGGCTGGTTTCGATACGGGCGGAGGTGGTCGAGTAGACCAGATGTTGTATCGAGACCCGCCGCCCTACTCAACCAGCGAAAAGTCAAACAATAGAAGTAACTTCTCAATAAATAGGGGAAGATGGGGGATGTGTGGGCGGCGAAGCCGCCCACACAACCCCCGCCCCCCAGGTTATTGAGATGATACCAATAGAATTTGGAGAATATCATGAAAATCGCAAAAGCAATTTCCCTGCTCGGCCTGCTGGCCATGACCGGGGTCCTGGTTTACGGCTTCACCGTTGGCGACTTCAGCGGCGAAGGTGCTGAACTCCTCGCCATGCCGTGGGGGATCGTCTCGATGGTGGACCTGTACGTTGGCTTCATCCTCTTCTCAGGCTGGATCGTTTACCGCGAAAAAGCAGTCTTATCATCCATCATCTGGGTCGTGTTGATGATGGTGCTCGGCTTCTGGACCGGCGCGCTGTACACGTTTATCGCCCTGCAGACCAGCGGCGGCGATTGGAAGAAGTTCTGGATGGGCAAGAGGGCATGAAGAATTCCCGCCTGCTGACCATCTTCATCATCGTTTTTGTTGACCTGCTCGGCTTCAGCCTGATCCTGCCGCTGCTGCCCTACTATGCCGAGCAATATGGCGCTTCGCCGTTCATTGTTGGCTTGCTGGTAGCCTCCTATGCGGCTGCTTCATTGGTCGGTTCACCGATCCTGGGTCGCCTGTCGGACCGCTATGGACGCCGTCCCGTTTTGCTGCTGAGCGTTTTCGGGACCCTGGTCGGATTCCTGTTCCTCGGTTTGGCCGCCCCGATCGGCGAGGGATTGGCGAACCTGATCGCCCCATCGGCCGCCAATATTTTTGTGCTGGGCGTGTTGTTCTTTGCTAGGATCCTGGATGGGGTGACGGCGGGGAACATCACGGTTGCACAAGCCTATATCAGTGACGTGACTGATGAAAAGAACCGCGCCAAGGGATTGGGCCTGATCGGCGCGGCGTTCGGCCTGGGCTTCATCATCGGCCCGGCGATCGGCGGTTTGCTCAGCAAAACCAGTTACGGCCTGCCAGCCTTCGTCGCGGCCGGGGTCGCAACCCTGAACTTGATCCAGATCTTCTTCCTGCTCCCTGAATCCCTGACCGCGGAACGCCGTCGTGAGATGGGCGAGCGCCAGCGTCCACCATTCACACTGAAGGCGCTGGTGGCAGCCCTGAACCGTCCCATCGTTGGGCCGCTGCTCCATGTGCGTTTCTTCTTCGGCCTGGCTTTTGCCACCTTCCAATCCATCTTTGCCTTGTATGCCCAATACAAACTGGGCCTGACCTCCGATAAGACCGGTTACATCCTGGCTTATGTGGGTGTTCTCTCGGTCATCACGCAAGGTGGTCTCATCGGCCCCCTCACTAAACGATATCGCGAGAACCAACTGCTCATCACCGGGCTGTGGCTGATGGCCTTCTCCCTGCTGGCCTGGGCCTTTGTCCCCAACGTGATTGTTCTGCTGATCGTCATGCTTCCCTTGGCGCTTTCGGGCGGCGTCTTGAATACGGTGATCCAATCGGCGCTGACCAAAGCCGTGACCCGCGATGAAATCGGCGGCACACTGGGGCTTGCTGGGGCGCTCGAAGCGGTCACGCGCGTCATTGCCCCAACTGTCGGCGGTTTCCTGCTGGGCAACCTGGGAACCTGGGCGCCCGGCATCTTTTCTGCCATCCTGATGGCTTGGGCAGTCTGGTTCGCCTACCGGCGGATCATCCTTGCAAAAACAACCCCAGTGGAGCCGGTCAATGCGTAAACCCCTGCGAGCTGTTTTTTGGACCCTCGGCCTGTTGGCTGCTGGCGGAGGCGGGTTCGTCGTGTGGGGCTCCACTCCTGCAAAACCCATGCCTGAGGTGTTTTCACTCGTGGGCAGTCTTCCAGACGAAACATCAAATGAGTCATGGCTCACCTTCGTCCCCGATGGCGGCCCGCCGCAGACCGGTCTCATCCTCTATCCCGGCGCACGGGTGGACTATCGCGCCTACGCCCCAACGGCGCAGGCCATCGCGGACAATGGTTATTTTGTGATCATCGTCCGCATGCCGCTCAACTTTGCCATCTTCGATGCCAGTGCTGCTGCGGATGTGATCGCGGCCTATCCCGAGATCGAACACTGGGCGGTAGGCGGTCACTCGCTGGGCGGCGCGATGGCGGCCAATTTCATCCATTCCAACCCCGGCGCGGTGGACGGACTGGTGCTCTGGGCCTCGTTCCCCGCCTCCAGTGACGACCTCAGCAGTTCCGGGGTCCGGGTTGTTTCGATCTCCGGCACGCTCGATGGATTGTCCATGCCGGAGAAGATCGCCGCCTCGGTCCCGCTGCTGCCTGCCGATACGGTCTGGATCCCTATCGAAGGCGGCAACCATGCCCAGTTCGGCTGGTACGGTGAACAATCCGGGGATAATCCTGCTACGATCTCCCGTGAAAACCAGCAGGAACAAATCGTGCAGGCAACCGCGGCGTTGCTTGCCTCGCTCAAGTAAAGGAGAAAAAATGGGTCAACGTATTGCTATCGGTAAACTGTCCGACTTCCCCGATGAAGGCGGGCGCGTGGTCAACGCCGCCGGGACATCGCTCGTGGTAGCCCGCGTCAGAAATGAATTGTGTGCAGTGGTCAACAAGTGCCCGCACCTGGGACTGCCGCTCGGCGCCAGCAAAGTGGACGGCAAGACCATCACCTGCCCGTTCCACGGCAGCCAGTTCGATATGTGCTCCGGCGAAAACCTGGATTGGGTGCGCGGCGTGGGCGGCATCAAGCTGCCTGAGTGGTCGCGGCGAATCATCGCCATGGGAAAGCAGCCCAGCCCCGTGCAGACTTATCCGGTCGTTGTGGAAGGCGACCAGGTTTTCGTGGAAATTTAGCCCCGGCGGCGATTTTTAAGGCCGGATTGGCAGAAAGGTTTGTCCATGTACACCATCCTGAACAAACACTGGCAACACCTTCCAGTACAGGAAGTGCTGGAATTGCTGGAGACCGACCCGAAAGCCGGGCTGGATATGTTCGAGGTCAAGCACCGCCAGGAGCACTTTGGTCCCAACCAGTTGACACCCCGCAAGGGCAAGAATCCGCTGGTCAAGTTCCTGCTGCAGTTCAAGAATCCGTTGGTGCTCATCCTGGTACTTGCCAGCGCGGTGACAGCCGTTTTGAAAGACCCGCTCGACGCGGCTGTCATCTTCGGCGTGGTGCTCATCAATGCCATCATCGGTTACATCCAGGAGGCACGCGCCGAGCAGGCCATTGCTGCGCTCTCGAAAACCATGACGGCCGAGGCAACCGTGCTGCGCGGCGGCAAGACCCTGCGCCTGCCTGCCAGCGAACTGGTTCCTGGAGATCTGGTGCAGCTTGCTGCAGGTGCGCGCGTCCCGGCGGATGTTCGTCTTATTTCCTCGCGGGATTTACAGATCGCGGAAGCAGCCCTGACGGGCGAATCCGTGCCGGTGGAGAAGGATGCCGCCCTGATCTTGCCAAATGAAACGGTGCTGGCTGAACGCAGGAACATGGCTTACGCTTCCACGCTGGTCACATACGGGACCGGAACAGGGGTGGTCACGGCCACCGGCGATCGGACCGAGGTGGGGCGGATTTCCCAGCTCATCTCTGAAGCGGTGGAACTCGAAACCCCGTTGACCCAGAAGATTAGCCAGTTCAGCAAACTGCTCCTGGTGATCATCCTGATCCTGGCAGCCGCCACCTTTGGCGTAGGTCTGCTGCGCGGCCAGGATTTCGTCGATACACTCTTTGCCGCCATTACGCTGGCTGTGGGCGCCATCCCCGAAGGCCTGCCCGCCGCGGTGACCGTGACGCTGGCGATTGGGGTCAGCCGCATGGCGCGCCGCCGGGCGATCATCCGCAACCTGCCCGCCGTGGAAACGCTCGGCTCGACAACGGTCATTTGCTCCGACAAGACCGGCACCCTCACCCAGAACCAGATGACGGTCACCGAACTGCGCACGCTGGGCGGAACTTATCCGGTGAATGGAACGGGTTATGCCCCCGATGGCGAGATCGGTGGTGACTGGAAGTCTGATCGGGCGCTGGTCGAAATGCTCCAGGCCGGGCTGTGGTGCAATGACAGTCAACTTGTGGAAGCCGATGGGCGCTGGTCCGTGACCGGCGACCCGACCGAAGGGGCGCTGCTGGCAGTTGCAAGCAAAGCCGGGCTGGGCTTCTCACCCGTTTCCCGCCTGGATTCCATTCCTTTCGACTCCCAGCATCAATACATGGCCACCCTGCATGAAGGCGGTAAGGTGTACGTCAAGGGCGCGGCCGAGGTATTGCTGGATAAATGCGGCGGTGGGCTGGACGCGGCTGGCAACCCTGTCAGTTGTTCGGCGGACCGCTTCCGGGCCGACATGGAAGAGATGGCTTCGCGCGGGTTGCGCGTGCTGGCCTTTGCCCGGATGGAGAAGCCCGGCGTGCAAAGGATATCTTTCGATGATATTCAAAACTTGACTCTGCTTGGTCTGCAGGGCATGATCGACCCGCCGCGGCCTGAGGCGGTGGCGGCTGTCCGGGCTTGTCAGGATGCGGGTATCACGGTCAAGATGATCACCGGCGACCATGCCCTGACCGCGGCCGCGATTGGGCAGCAGATCGGTTTGTGTACGGGTGATTGCAATTCTGTCCTTACCGGGGCGGAATTAACGAAGTTGACCGATACCGAGCTCATCGCAAAAGCACAGGAGATCAATGTCTTTGCCCGGGTTGCCCCGGAGCAGAAGTTGCGCCTGGTCGAGGCCTTGCAGGCCAGGGGTCACGTGGTGGCGATGACCGGGGATGGCGTCAACGATGCACCCGCCCTGAAACAATCCAACATCGGCGTGGCGATGGGTATTACCGGCACGGATGTCTCCAAGGAAGCCGCCGACATGGTGCTGACCGACGACAACTTTGCATCCATCGAAGCGGCGGTCGAGGAAGGTCGCGGCGTATTCGACAACCTGACCAAGTTCATCGCCTGGACACTGCCCACCAACCTGGGAGAAGGGTTGATCCTCCTGGCGGCCATCCTGGTTGGGGCTACCCTGCCGATCCTGCCCATCCAGTTGTTGTGGATTAACATGGTGACTGCCGGTGTGCTGGGCATCACCCTGGCGCTGGAACCGAAGGAAGCCGATATCATGCGCCGGAAACCGCGCGATCCCGATGCCCCGATCCTGAACGGGATGCTTATCCTGCGCATCATCCTGGTTGGCCTGATCATCCTGGCCGGTGCCTTTGGGTTGTTCGAATACGAGATCGGGCGCGGCGCCTCGGTGGAAGAAGCCCGCACGGTGGTGGTCAATGTGATCATCTTCGTTGGGATATTCTACCTGTTCAATGCCCGGTCGATGACCCGTTCCCCATTCCAGTTGGGTTTCTTTTCCAACCGTTGGGTGATCGGAGGGGCGATCCTGATGGTGCTGATCCAGATGCTGTTCACTTATGCCCCGTTCATGAACCGCCTGTTTGGTTCTGCCCCGATGACCCTGATGCTCTGGTTGGATGTGCTGGCCGTCAGCCTGGCTGGCTTTGTCATTATCGAGATCGAGAAGTGGATCCGGCGCAGGCTCGTAAAGTAAGAAACCCGAATTAATACAGATTTTACGGCTCTCTGAAACAATGTTAACGTTCACGCCTTAAAATTAGGACAATATATGTCCGAATATTGACGAGGTAACGAATTTTTGGAGGTACAACATGAAATGGTCTTGGAAAATCGGTCGTTTTGCGGGAATCGATGTTTACATCCACACCACCTTCCTGGTGTTGGTTGGCTTCCGGGGGTTCAGCTACTGGCTCCAGACCCGCAGCGTAGCAGGTACGCTGGAAGGGATCGGTTTCCTGCTGGCGTTATTTGGCTCGGTTGTGCTGCATGAGTATGGGCATGCCCTGAC
>JBFYSM010000357.1:0-5731 GCA_041301605.1 Chloroflexota bacterium
GCCTCGTAGGCCAGCTTGGTGTTGGCAACAGCCGCCTTGCCGCGCAGCGGGGAGCCTTCGGGCAGCATGGCATCCACCTTGCTGTCCAGGCGGGAAACGAAGAACGAAGCCACCGAAGCGATCCGCCGGGGTTTCCCTCTCCCGAGATGCTCCTCCAGGCCGGAAAGATAGGCATCCATCACTTCATGATAGCGCTCGATGGAGAAGATCAGGGTTACATTTACATTGATCCCAGCCGCGATCGCCCCCCGGATGGCAGGCAGGCCCGCCTTCGTGGCCGGGATCTTGATCATCAGGTTGGGGCGGTCTACAGTCTTCCAGAGGTGTTTGGCCTGCTCCAGGGTGGCTTCGGTCTCGTTTGCCAGGTAGGGGCTGACTTCGAGCGAGACATAGCCATCCCCACCATCGGTTTCCTTGTAAAGCGGCAGGAACAGGTCACAGGCCGCCCGGATATCTTCGAAGGCCAGTTGCCAGAAGATCTGCTCAGCGTTCCAGCCCGACCAGGCTAGGGGCAGCAGCGCCGAATCGTAATCACTGGACTTGGCGATGGCGTTATGGAAAATGGATGGATTGGATGTCACGCCGCGGATCTCGCCGCGGGCGATCATGCCGGCCAGTTCACCGTTTTCCAATAATTTACGTTGGATGTTGTCGTACCAGAGGGATTGACCGAGAGTTTGTAGTTGTTTGAGGATGTTCATAGTATCGTGTTTACAGGTTTGAATGTTTAAAGGTTTATGGTTGATTGCCAAAGGAGGCATCATATTCCGGATCATCTTCTCGGATTTGGCCTGGCTTGGGGTGGCTCTTAAGATATTTAATGAAGCGCGAAATCTGGCGGGATGCTTTTTCGGCCAGTGCACTTGCATTGGAAAATTGATCTTGCGTTATATAGCCAAGATCATTGGATATATACAACTGCGAACGAACTTCACCTGCTAATGCCTTTGCAGTACCCAAATAGTGAATGAACTGGGTTTGGGTCTGGTTTTCGAAACCCTCTGCGATGTTGCTCATCACGGATACAGCCGCGCGTCGGATTTGATCTTTCAAGCCGAAATCTTTACTGAATGCACCCTGACTTGTCAAAGAATAGATCAGCTTCGTTAGCTCCCGTGCTGTTCGCCAGGCTTCAATCTCCTCGAAACGGGTTATGGTCGGCATACAACCTCCAGTATCTTCACAGGATGCAAACCTCTAACCTTCCAACTTTCCAACTTGCTTACCTTCTAATTTTCTAACCTTCCCAACTCTCCGCTTGTGCCGCTCCTGGCCTGGATCATTGCCAATGAAACGCGCCGCCAGGAAGATGGCCACGATTTCCTTCGCCAGCTCCGCGCCGATGACGCGCGTCCCAAGGCAGAGTACATTCATATCATCATGCTCCACAGCTTGATGGGCCGAATACGTATCATGACAGACACCCGCGTACACACCCTTTAGTTTATTGGCCGCGATGGATACCCCAACCCCCGACCCGCATATCAGGATACCGCGCTCGGCTTCCCCGTCCTGGATGGCGCGCCCGAGTTTTTCGGCGTAGTCGGGATAATCCACTAGTTCGGTGGAATCCGTTCCCAAGTCGAGGACGGTATGACCCAATCGTTCCGCCGTTTCGATCACCATGGATTTCAATGCGAAACCGGCATGGTCGGCTGCAATGGCTATTTTCATGCCTGCTATCCTATCCATCCCAACATCAGGCCAACCCCCAATCCCATCAATACAATGCCGACAATAATATAGATAATGCGAGTCAGGATGGCTCCCATCAGGCGGTTGACCAAGCGTTCAGGGCGCAGGATGAACTGCCAGTTCAAGATTGCCCCCAGAAGAATGATGAGACCCAATGCGACTGCAAGGATGGACTCGATACTGAAATTCATCACAATGCTCCTTTTCGGAGTAAGTCATAAGCTTTTTCGATAACCTTCTCCACCGTGAAGCCGAACTTCTCGAACAGCACATTGGCCTTGCCCGAAGCGCCAAAGCGCTCTATTGAGATAACCGCCCCTTCATCCCCCACCCAGCGCTCCCAACCCTGGGAGATGCCAGCCTCGACCGCCAGCCGGCGGGGGATGGCCGGTGACAGAACCGATTGCCGGAAATCCTGCGGCTGGCTGGCGAACAATTCCCATGATGGGAAGGATACGATCCGCAGCGAGACACCCTCTGCGGCCATTCGTAGACCGGCTTCCACAACCAAGCTTACTTCCGAGCCGGATGCCATCAGGATGAGTTCCGGGATGCCATTGCCAATATCAGCCAGTACATAGGCTCCCTTGCTCAATTCTTCTGCGCTTTCATATATCGAACGGTCCAGGGTGGGCAGGTTCTGGCGGGATAGGATCAGCGCGGTTGGCCCATCGCGGCGTTCGATAGCCACCTTCCAGGCTTGAACTGTCTCGTTGGCATCACAGGGACGGATGACGGTCAGGCCGGGAATGGCGCGCAGGGCGGCGAAATGTTCCACCGGCTGATGCGTGGGGCCATCCTCCCCCACCCCGATGCTATCATGCGTGAAAACGTAGATGACCGGGATGTGCGAAAGCGCTGCCACCCGGATCGAGCCGCGCATGTAATCCGAGAAGACCAGGAAGGTGGCCCCGTAAGGGATTAACCCGCCGTGCAAGGCCATGCCGTTCAAGATGGCGCCCATGCCATGCTCACGCACCCCAAAATGGAAGTTGCGGCCTTCGGGAGTATCCTTGTCGAACGCAGGCAGGTTATCCAGCCAGGTTTTGTTGGAGGGTGCCAGGTCTGCCGAACCGCCCAGCAGTTCGGGGAGTTTTCCAGCCAGGGCATTCAATACCTTGCCGGATGCTGCCCGCGTGGCAAGGCCTTTGGGATCCACCGGGAAACTGGGCAAGCCATCGCTCCAACCTTCCGGTAATTTACAAGCCATCCGGCGTTCAAAATCTGAAGCCAATCCAGGAAATGCAATTCGAAACTGCTCAAACCGGGAACGCCATCCGTCTTCCGTCTTCCGTCCTTCGTCAATCGCTATACGGAAATGCTCGCGCACATCCTCAGGGATATGGAAGCGCGGCTCCACTAGCCAACCCAAAGCCTCTTTGGCCGCCTGGAGTTCGGCATCACCGAGGGGCTCACCATGCACCCCGGCAGTCCCCTGCTTGTGGGGTGCACCGAAGCCAATGATCGTCCGGCAGGAGATCAGGGATGGGCGCGGATCGGACTTGGCGATCTGGATCGCGGCATCGATGGCTTCGATATCATTGCCATCATCGACCACCTTCACGTGCCAGCCATAGGCTTCGAAACGCTTCAGCCGATCTTCGGTGAAAGCCAGGTCCGTGGAGCCATCGATCGAGATGTGATTATTATCATAAAGGTAGATCAACTTCCCCAACTGGAGATGCCCGGCCAGCGAAGCAGCCTCCGAAGAGACTCCTTCCATCAGGTCGCCATCGGTCACAATCGCATATACGAAATGATCCACGATATCATGGCCCGCCCGGTTGAACTCGGCCGCCAGGTGCGCCTCAGCAATCGCCATGCCAACCCCGTTGGCGAAACCCTGCCCCAAAGGGCCGGTGGTTGTCTCCACGCCGGGCGTCAGGCCAACTTCCGGATGTCCGGGCGTCCGGCTGCCCCACTGGCGGAATTGCTTGAGTTCCTCGAGCGACAAGTCATAGCCGGTCAGGTGCAGCAGGGAATATAGCAACGCCGAGCCGTGACCACCGGACAGGATGAACCGGTCACGGTTCGGCCAGGAAGGATTCAAGGGGTTGTGGCGCAAGTGACGGGTCCAGAGCGTATAGGCCATGGCGGCCGCGCCCATTGGCAGGCCAGGATGCCCGGAGTTCGCCTGCTGGACCATATCCGCAGACAGGAAGCGCAGGGTGTTGATGGCGCGTTGAATGAGATTCGATGATGTCATGGTGGAATCCTGATGAAAAGATGGGGCTATTGTACCATCAGGTTTTGGGCAGGGTTTTCGCAAAGTCGCGGATTCTTTAACGCGAATGTCGCGAAAAGGCGAATGACGTAAATGTTTTGAGGTTTATTCGCACCATTTGCGGATTAGCGCCATTCGCGTTTTGGTTTTTGCCATTCTCTCTGGCAGATCTTAACCTTGTGAAAGCCTTTATGATTCAGGAAAACTCATTGCGTTCAGGCCTTTTCTATGCCATAATTGCACCATTCACAGATTGTAAGGAGGCAGCATGAATAAAGGAAGCGGAAGTTTCAACAAGGGGAAACCTTCTGGCGGTATTTCCAAGGGAAGCATGGGGAACCAGCCCAATCGCCCGGTGGGATCTCCCAAACCATCCACACCCGTACCTGGCAATCGTCCGCCGGGAACCACCCGGTCGGGTCCGCCCGGACCTGTGAGCCGGCCACCGGTCACACCAAGGCCGGGTACGCCTGTTCCCACTGGCCAGCCCTCGGCGGACATCCTCAGCCAGATCAGCAACCTTCAGATGATGGCCAGCGGGTTGCAAAACAGCGCCCGGCTGAACCAGGCCCGCGACGCGGTCGAGAACGTACAGACGACCGTCAACGGCATGGTGCAACGCATCGCCAACCTGCGCCAGAACGGCTATGTTTTCGAGCAGGAACTGGAAAACCAGGCCGACAATTTCGCCGGGCAATGGGCAGCGCTGTATCCCAATATCCAACAACAACTCAACATGCAGTCAACCACGCTGATGAATTCCCTGCGCAACCTGGACAGCCAGATGACGCAGTTGAACGCCCAGCGCAACAACCCGGGCATGGCCCAATCGCTGATTGGCACGATCAACGGCAGCATCAACATGCTGCAGAGCCAGGTTTCGGCTGCCGAACGGACCGTTGCCGGGATGTACGATCAGTTCAACTCCCAGGTTTACCAAGCGAACAACCGTCTGGGCCAGATTGAGCAGATGCTCAAGGAGTTCGCCGGGGCCACCTTCCAATTGCTGCCAACCGAAGGCGCGCTGAATGCGGTCAAGGCCGTCTACTCACCCAGCGGCAAGGAGCAGAAAGGCGATCCGGAAGGAACGCTCTTCATCACCGACCAGCGCATCCTGTTCGAGCAAAGGGAAGAAGTGGTCACCAAGAAAGTGCTGTTCGTCGCCACCGAGAAAGAGACTGTCCAGAAGCTGCTTTGGGAAGCGCCGGTCTCCCTGGTGGAGAACGTCAAGATCAGCAAGCAGGGCATGATGAAGAACGAAGAACACATCGATATCCAGTTCTCCAGCGGCGCGCCGGTATATACCGTCCACCTGCACATCTGGCAGTCAGCCGAGGAATGGCAGGCGCTCATCAACCGTGCCAGGAGCAGGGAGTTCGACAAGACCCGGGCGGTGGGGATCGACCAGGCCGAAGTGGAGAAGGTCAAGTCGCTGCCCAGCCAGTGCCCCTCCTGCGGCGGGAATCTGGACCAGGTGGTGCTGCGCGGCCAGGACAGCGTCAAGTGCGAGTATTGCGGGTATGTGATTCGGTTGTAGAAGAATTAGGAACAATGTTCGCCCGGCAGTTCAACAGCCGGGCGAACAGCGCCTTCCCACATTTTAGAAGCTTTCTGCTAAAGAAGGGGATGGTGATGTTATTATTGTTCACAAGAATTCAGGATTAGGCCCCACTTTTCACAACCTTCTGGTTATTTGGTTATATTGCATCAAAGCTGGAGACAGATAATCAATTCGTTCAAGCTCCCTTATGGCTCTTTTCTACATATTGAGAAGTTTGATGTGACGGTCACCTGCGAGGTGACCGTCACATC
>JBFYSM010000029.1:0-9445 GCA_041301605.1 Chloroflexota bacterium
TTAATACAAATATTGACGTTTGTATTGTTATCACAGAACTTAAGGGAGTCTTTCTTTTCAATTATATAAATGAGCAGACTACAGAAGATTTTTATAACTCGTTTCTTGAGTATCTGGAGGGAAAAAGGAATTGAGATTAAGAATAAAGGAACGCATCCGTAAAAGATATAACAGTATACCGCCCGGTCTTGGTTACCACAGCGCCGCTTACCACCGCCATTTTGAGGATTGGGCGGAGTTTGAGGAGCAGAAAACAAACGGAAAGGTGAGAATCAGGCGTGTTTATACGGGTGCATGGTATCGGCAGGATTTGAGTGATCGACGCAGGATTTTGTATAAACTGCTTTTTTCCACTCTTTTTGTCTTTGCTGCTGTGCTGTTTATATTCTGCTCAGTACAGTATGTCGGAAGCAACCAATGCTGGTATGTGGCTATAACACAGGCGGGAGGTATCGTAGGTCTTGTCTGGATGGGTATCGGGCTTTTCAATTATCTAACGGCGAAGAAGAGTATGACGATTGCAGAATACCGAAGTTCCTCGGGTACTTTGAGAGTTGGCAGCATCATCGTAGCTATATCCTTTACAGCTGCCATGCTAATGACGCTGCTGTTCGTTTTGCTCCAACACAAAGAAATTATGTTTGGCAGAGAAGTGATGTGCGCTGCCGGTTATTTGATTTGCGGAGTTGCTGTGTTTACCGTAAACCGCATTGAAGGCAAGATTCGTTATATAGAGACGCCCAGCGGAAATGAGGCTCCACGGGAAGCAGTAATTGTAGACTAAACAAAAGCATTGATAGAGTAATAAATTGCTGCTTAAAACAACACCTTCGCCAAAATGCTAAAAATCGCACCACTTGGTATTATAGTGTGTGCTGACTTGGAAAGCGCAAGATACCCCGAGTTTTGGGCCCAAGATTGTTCAGCGGCTATCCAGAACCTGCTACTGGCCGCGCATGCCAAGGGATTAGGGGCAGTCTGAACAGCTGTCTTATCCTGTTGAGGATCGCGTGGCGGGCGTAAGGTAAATCCTGGGGCTGCCCGAAAAGGTGATGCCGCTGAATATGATCGCGCTCGGCTATCCCGCGGCGAAGCCTGAGCCGCCGGAAAGGCGTTACGACAAGTTCAGGCTGCATTACAACCACTGGTAGGGCCAGACGGTGAGACTAATCTGTACTAATTTTGAAATAGAAACCAGATGACCATTTCCGCACGCCTCACCCGCATGCCCCGCGAACTCAAGTTGTTTGCGGCAGCGTCCCTGATGATGGGGATTGCCTTCAGCATATACGATTCCACTTTCAACAACTTTATCAATGAACGCTTCTCGTTGACCGGTTTCCAGCGCTCGCTCCTGGAACTGCCGCGCGAACTGCCGGGGTTCCTGGTGGTTTTTACCAGTGCACTGCTGTGGTTCTTGTGCAGCCGCAGGTTGGGGGCGTTCGCCCTTATGCTGAGCGTGGCTGGGGCGCTGCTGATCGGATTCATCTCTTCCACTTATGCTGTCATGGCGCTGTGCTTATTCATCTACAGCATGGGAATGCACCTGTTCATTCCACTGTCTTCTTCCATTGGGATGGAACTGGCGCACGCGGGCCAGACCGGCCGGCGGCTGGGACAGTTGAACGCCATCCGCAATTTCGCCACCATCCTGGGCAGTTTCCTGGTGTTTCTGGGGTTCCGTTTTCTGGGCTTTCGTTTCCAGCATACGTTCATCCTGACGGCTCTCGGGCTGGGGGTGGCGGCTGTGCTCATGTTCCTGATGAAACCGGACGCGGCTCAAAAGCCAAAGACATTCCTGAAGTTGCACAAAGAATACCGCCTCTTCTACATCCTGAACATCCTTTCGGGCTCACGCAAGCAGATCTTCATCACCTTCGCACCGTGGGTGATCGTGACCATCTTCAAACAGCCCACCCAGACCATTGCCACTTTGCTGACCATCGGTGGGGTGATCGGCGTCCTGTTCCAACCTGTGCTGGGGCGGGCTATTGACCGCTTTGGCGAGCGGCTCATCCTGCAGATCGAGGCCGCGATGCTGGTGATCGTCTGCCTGGGCTATGGATTTTCCAAGTTCCTGTTTCCCGAAAAGGCGGCTTTCCTGTTTGTCTGCGGTTTCTACCTTCTCGACCAGATGTTGTTATCGGTCAACATGGCGCGGTCGATGTACATGAAAAAGATCGCTGTGGACAAGTCGCATGTCCAGCCGGCGCTGACTGCGGGTGTAACGATTGACCACCTCTTTTCTATAAGCATCGCCTTGCTGGGCGGGGTGATCTGGAGTGCTCTCGGTTTCCAGTATGTGTTCCTGCTGGGCATCCTCATCGCCGCGCTTAATTTCCTGGCCGTCAGTTTTATCCGCATCCCGCCGCGCCAGTTGCCTCCGGAGGATGAGACTCCCATCCCTTTACGGGTGGAGGAGGTTACATGAGAGCCCAATCAGAAAACAAAATGCCCTTGAGCGGGGCATTTTATGAGGGTATGCAAAGTGATTTTCAGGCGTACAATCCCCAATCGATCGCGCCGGGATCTTCCATGAGGGAGAAATCCCAGGGTTCCATACCCAATTCGATGACCACCGGCATATCGACCCCTTCCTGGGCTTTCTGGCGGGTGGTTTCGATCATCGCCGGGCCGTAGGGGCAGAAGGGTGTGGTCAGGATCATGTGGATTTTAACGATCTCATCCTCGACTTTTACTTTTCGGATGAGTCCCAACTGGATGATGTTCAACCCGATCTCGGGATCCACCACTTCGGCCAGTTTGGCGCGCAGGGGTTCCACCAGGTTGGGATGGGTATCGTGGATATCCCAGTGAATGGGGTTGACAGTTGTCTCGTTCTCGCTCATGGAGATTTCTCGCTTTGAACAATGTAGGTGCAATGGGAATCACCGCTTAGGATGCATTTCACTTTGTTGGCTGGGACAGCCAGAATTTTCGAAATGAGGGTCTGGTCGACCGTGCAAACTTCAGGATGGCTCATACCGATTTGCAAATAGGGGCAGGTGATCTCGTGGATGCGATACTCACTGCCAGACCTTTCCCATTCCACATTGAACCCTTCTTCGGCCAGCAGGGATTTCATGAAATCTAGCCTTTCTTCCATCGGCAGGTCTTTCATTTGATCGGCGTAATCACCGGCCATATCTTCAGCCATCTGCAGGAAGAGTTTGCTGACCATCGGCTCGGGCAGGCTTTCCTTCAGCTGGTCGAGCAGGCGGGAGGTCAGGCGCAGGTAGCGGGTGGGGAAGCGTTCCTGTCCGGTTTCGGTCAGGGAGTAGACCAGGCGCGGACGACCGACCCCGTGCCTTTCTTCCTCCGCCTCGATCAGGCCTTCAGCCTGCAGGTTGTTCAGGTGGTGGCGGACGGAGATGGGATTGATGCCAACCGCCTCGGCCAGGTCGGTAATGCTCGAGCGGGGCCGGCGCTGGAGGGTTTGCAGGATGCGATCACGCGTACTATTCATCATTCAACTCTTTCCTAGTGGCAAGAGTATAACAACCCATCCAAACTTTGTCAATATACTAGATAAATATCATAAAAAACATACTGCCTCCGAGCTTTCCTCGGAGGCAGTTGTCGTTCTCAGGAGGAGGTTCCTGAGTCCAAACCTATGGCTTGTTCCCACCCTCTCCGCCGGAACCATGCGGATCGGGGGTGTGAACGGTCATCGGGGTTCCGTTACCCGCACCGGGTGTTGGGGTGCCGGGTTTGTTGTCCGAACCGGAGCCATCTCCGCTGCCATCGGATCCGCTCCCATTTCCATTGCCAGTGTCCGTAGGTGTGCCTGTTCCGGAACCGGAGCCATTGCCCTGCTGGCCGGGGGGAGTTGCAGTCCAGCCGGTGTGTAATTCCTGTTCCGTGCGGATCGTGTTGCGGAAACCTTGCGGGTCTGCAACGCCTTCATCCACCATGCGGATGCGATTCTCGATTGTTTCGCGCGCTTGCGTCATGGCCTGGCTGGTTTCCTCGTCGGTCTGCGCCTGGGCTTGCGTCATGAGGCGTTCCTGCTCCTGCAGGGTTGTCCGGATGCGCTCCAGCGCGCCCTGCATGGCGTCATCATCCATGCCGGCGGCAACCTGCAATGCCTGCTGGATGTGCATTTCCAGCCTTTGCGTAACCTGGGCGGGAGGGGTTTCCCTTTCCATCGCCATGGCATTCATTTCCTGGACCCGAACCTGGACAAACTGCATCAGGAGTTCCACTTCCATACCCGGGTCCGTGTTGGCCCACAACCGTGCGTTCTCGGTGAACAGCTTGAGCCCATACAGGGGTTCATTGGGAAGATCATCCTGGGCGGCATAGACGGTGGCCGTGCCGCCAATCAACAAACTCAAGGCAATTACAACGGCAATGACAGCTTTCATAACAGCAAAATTCTCCTTTACGGTAAATGTTTTCCACTCCCTATGACGCCCTTTTACCGGAACGGATACGGGTGCAAGCCTGGATGCTGCTTCGGCCAGGAAGCGCGCCCGGCCGCGCGCTGCTGCATGATGGTCTCGCGCGGGTACATCTTTGAGTTCATCCAATCTGGCTCTTAGTTTGGGATCGATTTCATCGTTCATGGTAAATCCTGTTTCTCCAGCAATCGCTGCAGGCTGGCGAGCGCCCGGTGTTGCAGGGACTTCACGGCCCCGACCGGTTTCTTCAAGGCTTGGGCGATATCTTCATTAGCCCATTCTTCGAAATATTTCAGGGCGATCACCTGTTGCTGATCGGGCGTCAGGCTGTGCAGAGCAAGCCTGAGTTGTCTTTTCCGGTGGCGTTTTCCGACTTCTTCCTCTGGAAGTTCGTTTTCATCCGGATGGCTTTCATCGAGTTCCTCGGGCGGGATGGGAACCCTGCGGTACTGGTCTGCGATCCAGTTGTGGGCTGTGCGGTAGAGGTAGGCCTGGAGGTAATCCTTGGGGCCTTTACCAACGCGCAGAGACTTGAGGAAACGGCTGAAGGTCTCTGAAACGCAATCTTCAGCCTGGGATGGATCGCCGAGCAACCTGAGCGCGTAACGATACAGGCCTGGGCTGTAGATATCATAGATCTGGGCCAGCGCCTGGCGGTCGTATTGCTTTGCTTTCTGAAGAAGTTCAGCCTCGTTGGGCACGTTTGTTTTCATTACCTATGACGCCGAGATGATGATGGGGATACGGTTCCTAATTGCAAGGCGGGGAAGCATTGGTAAGGAACAATTCTAGCAAACAATTGTAAAGGTTGTGTAAATCTCATCGTACTGCTTGAGAATTAATAAACTAGAAAATTATCATAAATATTGACAATTCTACCCCAGCGTGCTATAATCCCGCCGCAGTTTGGCCGGAAGGCTATGAGGAGAAAAAATGTCCGAATTGGTGATCAAAAACCTCCATGTCAGCATTGACGGGAAAGAGATCCTGAAAGGTCTTGATTTAACAGTAAAGCAGGGTGAAGTGCATGCCATCATGGGGCCCAATGGTACGGGTAAATCCACTCTGGCTTATACGCTGATGGGGCATCCGAACTACACAGTGACAGAAGGGGAGGTGTGGTTCAAAGATCAGAACATCCTTGATCTCGAGCCGGATGAGCGCGCCCGGCAAGGCCTGTTCCTGGCCTTCCAGTACCCGGTAGCCATCCCGGGTGTTACAGTGGCCAACTTCCTGCGGACGGCGATCAATGCCCGCCGCCGGGCTGCAAACCCGGAGGATAAGGGCATGCCCATCCCCGAATTCCGCAAGATGCTGATCGAACGGATGAGCCTGCTGAAGATGGACTCGGCTTTTGCCGGACGCTACCTGAACGACGGTTTTTCCGGTGGCGAAAAGAAACGGGCCGAGATTCTGCAGATGGCAACCCTCAAGCCGGAGATCGCCATCCTGGACGAGACCGATTCGGGCCTCGACATCGACGCGCTGCGGATCGTCTCGGAGGGGGTCAATGCCCTGACCGGTCCTGACCTGGGTGTGCTGGTCATCACCCACTACCAGCGCCTGTTGAACTACATCAAACCGCAATTTGTCCATATCATGCTGGGCGGGCGGATCGTCGAGTCCGGCGGTGCCGACCTGGCGTTGCACCTGGAAGAGCATGGTTACGATTGGGTGCGTGAAAAATATGAGAATGGCGTGACAATCTGATTTATCGGTACAGGTGAAGAATGAGCGAAGACGCCAAAATCCTGGAAGATATCGGACAATATAAATACGGCTTCCACGACCCGGAGAAATATGTATTCAAGTCGCAAAAGGGCTTGAGCCGGGAGGTGGTGGAAAATATCTCGCGCATGAAGGGCGAGCCGCAGTGGATGCTGGATTTTCGCCTGAAGGCGTTCGAGCACTTCCAAAAGCGGCCGATGCCCAACTGGGGACCGGATATCTCTGGCCTTCATTTGGATGATATTTATTACTACATCAAACCCGCCGAGGCCCAGAGCAAATCCTGGGATGACGTGCCGGCCGATATCAAGAACACCTTCGATAAACTGGGCATTCCCGAAGCCGAGCGCAAGTTTTTGGCGGGGGTTGGCGCGCAATATGAATCCGAGATGGTGTATCACTCCATCCTCGAGCACCTCGAAAAACAGGGCGTTATTTTCCTGTCCATCGAGGAAGGCCTGCGTCAGCACCCGGATCTGTTCCGCGAGCACTTTGGTACGGTCATTCCGATTGAAGACAACAAGTTTGCTGCATTGAACTCGGCAGTCTGGTCGGGCGGGTCGTTCGTTTATGTGCCGAAGGGTGTCAAGGTGGATCTGCCGTTGCAAGCCTATTTCCGCCTGAACGCTGCCAACATCGGCCAGTTCGAGCGCTCGCTCATTATTGTGGATGAAGGCGCCCAGATGCACTATGTTGAGGGTTGTTTCCTCGCTGGAGCGAAGGTACGCTCGCGAAAAGGCGAAAAGCGCATCGAGGAGATTTCTATTGGCGACGAAGTGCTGACTCACATGGGGCGTTTTCGCAAAGTTTATCACATCAATCGTCGCCCATACCATGGCAGGATTTATCGCATCCGCTATTATGGGGATAGTGCTCGCGAACTTCATGTCACGGAAGAACATCCGCTGTTGGTTGTTCCTCGCCAACGCCGAAAAATGCGGAATGTTGATTACCCACTTGTTTGGAAGTGCGCGTCCGATGTGCGTGTAGGTGATTACTTGGCCATCCCCATTCATCAGCCTGAAAAAGAATCTGTTGCTGCGGGGATTACTATTCCATTTGGAGTGGGACGCCACACTCCCATCGAGCGTCATGTTAACTTTCCACAAGAACCGGATTTCTATCGTTTGCTCGGTTATTATTTCTCAGAAGGCCATGTGGATAACGAACACTATCTAACGTTTTCTTTTGGTGTTCGGGAGTCTGATTTGTTGTCCGATGTTCGAGAGCTCATCGAGCGATACTTTGGTAAGGCACCAAATGCAAATAAGCCGCGACAGAATGGGCAAACCCTCGTTTTGTCTTCCACGGAGGTGGCGCGTGCCTTTGCCCGCGAATTTGGCTCGACCGTTTATACGAAACATGTCCCCGAATGGGTTATTACTGCCCCTCCTGACCTGCTGACGGAGTTTGTGCGCGGCATGTGGCGCGGTGACGGCAGTTACGATCCGCGCAAGAACATGTTCCGTTTCAACTCTGTTTCAGCAGATCTAACATATGCCTTCCGGGATGCTCTCCTGAGGTTGGGGGTTGCTGCTTCGGTCAACCTGCAAAAGCGAACAGCGCCACGGCAAGACATTTATGCAGTGGTGATTTCTTCCCCTTTCAACCCCAAATTCAGCGCGTTGGTTGGCATGAACGCCCCTGCTGGTGACTTAAGTGGCTCGCCATTCCAACTCGATGAGCATTTCATGTATATGCCTATCCGTGAAATTACAATAGAAGAGCAGGAAACCGAGGTTTATAACTTTTCGGTCGAAGAAGATGAAACGTATGTAGCTGAAGGTGTTGTATCTCATAATTGCACAGCACCCCAATACACCACCGATTCCTTCCACTCCGGCGTGATCGAGATCATTGTCAAGCGCGGGGCGCGTTCGCGCTACACAACCATCCAGAACTGGTCCACCAATGTTTACAACCTTGTGACCCAGCGGGCCAAGATTTTTGGCAACGGCACGCACGAGTGGGTGGATGCGAATCTGGGTTCGAAAGTGACCATGAAGTATCCCTCCTGCTACCTGATGGAACCCGGGGCACGCGGCGAGATGCTTTCGATGGCATTCGCGGGTGCCGGGCAGGTGCAGGATGCGGGCAGCAAGATGGTGCACTTCGCCCCCAACACCACCAGTAGGGTAACCTCCAAGTCGATCAGCAAGGCGGGAGGACGGGCCTCGTTCCGCGGCCTGCTCAAGGTCTACAAAGGCGCCAAGAATGTCAAGTCCAACACCGTCTGCGATGCGCTGCTGCTCGATCCCCAGTCGCGTTCGGATACCTATCCATCGATCGAGATCGACGAGGAAAGTGTCACCATCGGACATGAGGCCTCGGTTTCGAAGGTGGGCGAGGAGCAGTTGTTCTATCTCATGTCGCGCGGCCTGAGCGAAGGAGAAGCCACCACGATGGTGGTTTCCGGGTTCATCGAACCGCTGGTCAAGGAACTACCGATGGAATATGCGGTGGAAATGAACCGCCTCATCCAGTTGCAGATGGAAGGCTCGATCGGGTCGGCGGATCTGCAGGAAAAACCACGAGTCGTCGTCACTACCCGTACCCGCCGTGCAGAGCCTGCTGCAGCCGAGTTTGCTATTACATCCAGGCAGATCCTTCCGGGTGCACTGAATGCGTATCGCACCAACGCTTGGGAGATATTTACCCGCCTGCCCATGCCGGTCACAACCGATGAGGCTTGGCGGCGGACGGATATCCATGCCCTCCCGGCTGCAGATTTCCGACTGCCCGTGGATGGAGCCTACCTGAACCTGCCAGCCGTTCCGGATCATCTCCTTCAACCGCTGACAGCGGAACGTCACGGTGGACAGGTGCTGCTGATGCCTGGCGGAGTAAAAGCGGATCTTGATCCTGCGCTTGCCAAACAAGGAGTCATCTTCACCGATCTGCGCAATGCTGAAGCTCGATACCCTGAATTACTTCAGAAACTGGTCGGACAGACGGTCCGACCGGAGGAAGGAAAATTCGCCGCCCTGGCCGGCGCATTGGCCCAGAACGGAATCCTGTTGTATATTCCCAAAGGCCTGACCCTCGAAGACCCGCTGCACAGCATTCTGTGGGGAGCTGGGCAGGGATTGGCTCACATCTCGCACATCCTGGTTCTTGTGGATGAAGGCGCCTCGGTAACCTATGTCCATGAATCTGCTTCACCGGATGAAGACGGTCAAACCCTGGCGGTTGGCAACATTGAAATCCAGGTGGCGGACGGTGCCAGCCTGCGTTTCGTTGACTTGCAGTCGTGGGGCCGGCACGTCTGGAATTTCAACCACGAACGTGTGCGCGTAGCCAGGAGTGGCAGCCTG
>JBFYSM010000053.1:0-3429 GCA_041301605.1 Chloroflexota bacterium
GGCGATGTGTATGGTGAATGGCGTGCAATGGAAGAACTGTACCAACAAGGCAAAGTCAGGGCAATCGGGGTTTCGAATTTTCAACCTGACCGCATCATGGACTTGATGGTTCATAACGAAATAACGCCGGCGGTAAATCAGATCGAAGTCAATCCTTTCCAACAACAAATTGACACCCAAAAGTTCTTACAAGATAACAGCGTACAGGTTGAAGCATGGGCGCCATTTGCCGAGGGCAGGAATAAAATTTTCCAAAATGAAACCCTGCTTTCGATTGCCGCGAAACACAACAAAAGCGTTGCCCAGGTCATTCTCCGCTGGCTTGTACAAAGAGGCATGATCGCGCTTGCCAAAACAACCCGCAAGGAACGGATGATGGAAAATATCAGTGTGTTTGATTTTGAAATGGATGCGGAAGATGTGGCGGCTATTGCAACTTTAGACACCAAAACCAGTAGTTTCTTTGACCACCGTGACCCTGAAAAAGTGAAATGGCTGGGCAGCAGGAAACTGGAGGTTTAATATTGGGAGCAAGCTCAAAGGAGAATTGAAATGGAATATGTAAAACTTGGCAATACAGGCATGGACGTGTTCCCGATCTGCCTGGGCGCGATGAGCTTTGGGTCTGCAGAAGGCTGGTCTCATAACGCATGGGCCCTCAATGAAGAAGACAGCCGCGCTATCGTCAAAAGAGCATTGGATCTGGGCGTCAACTTCTTCGACACCGCAAATATCTATGCCTACGGCAACAGTGAGGAAATTCTCGGTCGTGCATTGAAAGACTTTGCCAATCGCGATGAAATCGTCGTCGCCACAAAAGTCTTTGTACCTATGAGCAAGGGACCGAACGGCGGGGGTCTCTCCCGCAAACATATTCTGAGTCAGATCGATCAGAGCCTGAAGCGCCTCGGCATGGATTACGTCGATCTCTACATCATCCACCGCTGGGATTACAACACCCCCATCGAAGAAACGATGGAAGCCTTGCACGACATTGTCAGAGCCGGGAAGGTGCGCTATATCGGCGCATCCGCCATGTATGCCTGGCAATTCCAAAAGGCACTGCATGTCGCCGAAAAGCACGGCTGGACGCGCTTTGTCTCGATGCAAAATCACTACAATCTCATTTATCGGGAAGAAGAGCGCGAGATGATTCCGCTCTGTGTGGAAGAAAAGATCGCCATCACGCCCTACAGCCCGTTGGCATCGGGCAGATTGGCGCGGGCTTCAAGCGAAACAACCACGCGCTACGAAACGGATAAGATCGCCAAGAGCAAATATGATGCGACTGCCGAAGCCGACCAGGTGGTCATTGATCGTGTCGCTGAGATGGCTGAGAAATACGGTGTCCCGATGGCGCATGTTGCCCTGGCCTGGATGCTGAATAAAAAGCCAGTTGTCGCCCCTGTGATCGGTGCCACCAAGATCTCACATCTTGAGAGTGCGGTCGAAGCCCTGGCTGTCCAACTCGCATCCGAAGATATTGCCTATCTCGAAGAGCCATATATCCCCCATCCTGTCGTAGGCTTGATTCCTTATGGTGGTCAACTATTAAGCGCGCGGAAATAGAGACGGCTTTTATGGCACAAGCAAAAGCTATCCCTATCCAGGACCCTGAAAGCAAGCGCAAGGTTGCCATCGGCGTCTGGACGATCTTCATTACGCAGTTTGTCAGTTTTCTTTTTATCAATGCCCGAAATATCGCCCAGCCGGGAATGATCGCTGAATTGGATGGCATGACTCTCTTTTCCTGGCTGATCGCGCTCCCCGCGCTCAGTGGCTCAGCGTCGACATTGCTATTTGGCAAGCTTTCGGACATCTACGGGCGGCGTGCGATCCTGCTACTCTCTATCGTGATTTTTTTGCTGGGATTAGGTATTTCAGCCAGGGCTACAACGATGGCTTATCTGGTTGCGGCGGCAACCTTTATGAGTATTGGGCATTTCCCGATCATCCCGCTTTGCTTCACTGTGATCGGCGATCTCTTCCCGCCTGCTGATCGCGCAAAATGGACTGGTCTGCTCAACCTGCCAGGCGGCGTTGCGGCGTTGATCGGTCCTGTGTTGGGCGGGGTGGTTGCCGAGAGTGTATTTGGCTGGCGCGGGCTGTATTGGGGCGCGATCCCGCTGATGTTGATCGCAGGTGGTTTGGTACTCACCGGATTGCCGGGAAATATGCAAAAGATTAAACCCAAGATAGATGTTTCAGGCACATTTGTGATGGTGTTTGCGACAACAACACTCATTATCGGGTTTTCATGGTTGGGCGTGCCGGACAAATTCGGGATGGGGGCGATCCTGCTCGTCATCTCACTGGCTGCGTGGATCGGCTTCATCCGGATCGAAAAGCAGGCGGAGGCGCCTATCCTTGACCCGCTGGTATTCTTGAATCGTACTTTTATGACGGCTGCCGGGGCCGCGTTGTTATCCTTTTTTGGCATGTTGGGGATCGCGGCTTATTCGCCGATCTTCGTGCAAACAGTGATGAAGGTCAGCCCCACGATCAGCGGTTCCATGCTAACCCCGTACACCACACTGGTTGCATTTCTGGGTATCCCGGCTGGCTTTTTACTGGCAAGGACCAGGAAATATAAGTGGATGTACAACATTGGCTATGCCATTGTGACCATTGCCATGTTCGCCATGTGGCGTTTTACAGCCGACACACCGGTCTGGTTGTATGTGCTTGTCACTTCCGTGGCTGGGATTGGCCTGGGTGCGATTCCAACGGTCAATACACTGGTGGCGCAGTTTGCGGTTCCCAGGCGCTTGCTGGGCGTGGCGGTGGGCGCAATCTTCTTTTTCCAGATGGTTGGGATTGCCGTCGCTCCCGCCCTGTTGGGTTTAGCGCAAAGCAGCGCCCCGGAATTGGAAAGCGGCTTGAAACTGGTCTTCCTGGTGGGCGCGATCTCAATGATGGTTTCATTGCTCCTGGTCGCCACCATCCCTGAAATATCAATGAACGCGGAGATACCTAAAGAATAGGTGGAATTTTCCCATTTGGCATGAAGTTCCAACCAGGATATCTGTACTCGTGCCTTTTGGACAATCTTCAGCAAGGTGCCAATGTTTCGGCATCCGATAACATCCCCCCGTGAAACGACAGAACCCCTGAGATGTAGATCTCAAGGGTTTTGATTTATGCTCATTCTTCAACTACAAGTAAATTGTGGTAAACAGTCATTCTAAAGCAAAGTGAGACTTTCTTGTTCGCCTGATACATTGTTCTTAATTTCGTAGCTTGCGTGACACATTGGGCAATATAAGAAGGGTTTGTGCTTTTTCGATATTCGCTTGATGACGGGTGTCGAACATTTACGGCAAGGCTGACCTTCTTTTACAATTTCCAACTGCGCGGCAAAATCAGAATCGATGTTGCGCTTGGCTTCTTCGACCAAATACATGGTTCCGCACTTGGGGCAGTAGAAAT
>JBFYSM010000057.1:0-3129 GCA_041301605.1 Chloroflexota bacterium
ACTTGCCCCACTTGAACCACAGAACCAGTAAAATTCACGAAAATCTATAACGACCCCTCAGGAGAAATCATGGCTAAAATCATCGTCATCGGCGCAGGGATTTCCGGGCTGACCGCCGCCCTCCACCTGCAGAAGGCCGGGCACGAGGTCACGGTACTGGAAGCCGCCGACCATGTCGGCGGGCGCATGGTCACCATCCACTGGCAAGGCTGGAGCATCGATCCCGGCGCCAAGTTCGTCACCGGCGGGGATTTGCACCTGCTCGAAATGGTGAAGGAACTCGGCCTGGAAGGCCAGCTCTACCCGATGTTCACCGAAGGCGTGCCGACCGTCATCCTGCGGGATGGCAAACTGCACGCGGTCAACTTCGTCTCGATCGGCTCCTACCTGCGCTGGACGGGCGTATCGCTGAAGGCGCGCCTGGCCATGCTCAAGCTCATCCCGCACTTCCTGCCCGTCATGTTGAAACTGAAGAACATGTACCGCCCCGAACAATCCCCAGGCCGGGATGACGAATCGCTCAAGGAGTTCTTCTACCGGCACATCGACGCCGAGATGTTCGAATACTGGGCCTACCCCACCTTCGAAACCTATTGCAGCTATGGCGGCGAGGATATCTCCCGCAAGTCCTTCCTGGCGCTCCTGATCAGTTACCTGAACACGAAAAGCCTGGGGCTGCGGGCCGGCATCGGCGGCCTGCCGGATACGATCGCCTCCCGCCTGGATGTCCGGCTGGGTGCGAAAGCAGTCCGGGTGGAAACATCGGCAGGCTCAGCCCGTGTCACCTATACGCAGGGAGGCCGCACGGAAACCCTGTCCGCCGAGCGGGTTGTGGTCGCCATCCCCGGCACGCACGTACTGGACATCATCCCCGAACCGCTGCCCGCCTGGGCAAAGTTCTTCCCCAAAGTGGGCTATGCTTACACGGCCTCCATCTTCCAGGAGGTGGACGGGCATTTCGACCCCGGCGTGCCGGGCGTGATGATCCCACTCGCCGAGCAATCCTACCTGTGCTCGGTCGGCGTCGACCAGTACCGGGATGACCAAACGCTGCTCCTGCTGGATACGGCCGTGGCCGCCTACGACCCCGCCGAAGCGGACGAATCCATCATCGCAAAATCGAAGGCCGACACGCTCAAGGTCTTCCCGCAACTGGAAGGGAAGCTGGGCGGGATGCTGGTTTACCGCTGGCCGGAGAAGGTGCCCACCTTCCGCCCGGGATACCTGGATGCGCTGGCCGCGTTCCGCGACGATATGCAGGAGAACCCCGTATATTTCTGTGGCGACTACCTCGCCGGTCCCAGCACGGGCGCAGCCCTCTACGCAGGCCGGGAGTGCGCCGAACGGGTGCTGGGAGAGATCTGAGCCAGGGCGTGGGAGCCCAGGCTACATGATTTTAGGACAGGCAATAAGAGAGCCAAGATGGATCCAATCCTTTCGAAAATCATCCCCACCGCCCTGTTCTTGCTTTTCATCTTCCTGTCCGGCTTCTGGCTGAGCCGGTCGGGGAAGCCTTACAAGCCATTCATCTTCAACATCCACAAGTTGATCGGCCTGGCGGCGGGCATCTTCCTGGGGGTGACGGTCCACCAGGTCAACAAGGCCGCTCCTTTGGAGCCAGCCCAGATCGCTTGCGTTGCGGTCACAATCTCGATCTTCGTTGTCAACGTGGCCGACGGAGGGCTGGTCAGCATCGATGCCGAGGGCGGTTTGAAGAATGCCAGCCAGGCGCTGCGGACGGCGATCGGGCGCGTGCACAAGCTATTCCCGTACCTGGCCGCGCTCTCCACCGCCATCACCCTGTACCTGCTGTTGTTCGCCGTGTGATAAATGGGCTCGCGCCCATCCCCCCTGCCCCCCTTCCCTCCGGGAAGGGGGAATAGGCAAAAATGGGGATTTGCGAGTGCTTCGCGCTCGCAAATCCCCATTTTTGCCATCTTCTCCTCCCATTCAGTCCGGCATAAAAAATCGGGACGCAGGTGGATGCCTGCGTCCCGATTGGTTACTTGTCCATCAGGGCTGCCACGCCGGGGAGTTCCCTGCCTTCCAGGAACTCCAGCGAAGCGCCGCCCCCCGTGGAAACGTGGGTCATCTGTTTGGCAACGCCAGCCTTCTTGACCGCGCTGGCGCTATCCCCGCCGCCGATGACGGTCGTTGCGCCGCTTTCGGCCAGCAGCTTCGCCAGGGCAAACGTCCCTTCGGCAAATTTGGGCATTTCGAATACACCCACCGGCCCGTTCCATACAACCAGCTTTGCGCCTTGCAGGGTTCTCTTATACAGTTCTAGGGTCTTCGGGCCGACATCCAGCATGCGCCAGCCGGGGGGGATCTTGTCCACATCCATCACCTGGCTGTTCGCTTCGGCGTCGAACTTGTCCGCGATGACGGCATCCACCGGCAGGACGAGCCTGTCACCCGATTTTTCCATGATCTTCCGGGCGACATCGAAGGAGGCCGCTTCCACCAGGCTGTCTTGCATGTCCAGGCCCCTGGCCGCCAGGAAGGTGTTTGCCATCCCGCCGCCAACAATGAGCCTGTCACATCTAGCAAGCAGGTTCTCGACCACCAGGATCTTGTCGCTGATCTTGGCTCCGCCCAGGATGGCAATGTAGGGACGCTCCGGGTTGGATGTTGCCCGCCCAAGGTACTCCAGTTCCTGTTCCATCAGGAAGCCGGAAACCGCCGGCAGGAAACGCGCCACACCCTCGGTCGAGGCGTGCGCCCGGTGGGCTGAGCCGAAGGCGTCATTCACGTAAACATCCGCCAGGGCTGCCATCTGCTTCGCCAATTCCAGGTCATTCTTTTCCTCCCCGGCATGGAAGCGGGTATTCTCCAGCATCAGCACATCGCCGGGTTCGAGCGCCTGGGCCAGCTTTTCAACTTGCGGGCCAACGCAATCGGGAGCCATCTGGACAGGCTTGTTTAGATGCCCGGCCAGCACTTCTGCGGCGGCCTTAAGGCTGAACTCGGGATCCGGTCCGCCCTTCGGACGGCCAAGGTGGCTCATCAGGATCAGGGACGCGCCTTGTTCCAACACGTACTGGATGGTGGGCAGGGAAGCCTTGATGCGCTTGTCGTCGGTGACCTTGCCGCCATCCATGGGCACATTGAAGTCCACCCGCATGAGGA
>JBFYSM010000060.1:0-7809 GCA_041301605.1 Chloroflexota bacterium
TCAGGATCTTGACCTCCTCTTCCGTGATGGTTGGCTCGCTGGTCGGCTTGATCCGCAGGAGGCGCAGCACCGCTTCGGTGGAGGCTGTCAGCAGGTTGACGAAAGGCGTGGAGATCCTGGATAAGAAGTGCATCAGGGGCGCAACAGAGGCAGCGATCTTCTCAGCATTGTTCAGCGCCAGCCGCTTGGGAACCAGTTCCCCGGCGACCAGGGAGAAGTAGGTGATGATGATGACAATGATCGTCGCGCTGACGGTCTCGCTGTACGGGGCGAGCCAAGCATATTGTTCGAAGATGATGGATAACTCTTCGGCGATCGTTGCCCCACCGAAAACACCGGTCAGGATGCCGATCAGCGTGATCCCGATCTGTACCGTGGAAAGGAAACGGGTGGGCTTTTCCGCCATCGCCAGCGCGGTGCGCGCCCCCCTGCTGCCTTCCACGGCCCGTTGATGCAAGCGCGCCTTGCGGGCGGATACCACGGCCATCTCCGCCATCGAGAAGAAACCGTTGACGAGGATGAGCACGATCAAAACTAATATTTCAATTGCCATGGGGCCATTTCTGCAAGGATTGAGTGAAGGTATCCTTGTGTACATGGATTTTATCATATCCATTCATTGAGCCCCGGATAATACCGAGTAGGTCTGGATTGCATTGCATCATGCCTTGACGTTCTCTCTTTTTTGTGCTAGCACATTGTGTGACACAATATGTACTCGAGAAAGGGATGCCCATGTCAATATTCCCCTTGATACTGCCCATCATTTTCGGCCTGATCATCCTGACCGGCTTCATCCTGTCGCTGGTCGCTGGGATCCGGCCTGTGCCGCAATTTGATTTGCGCCGGCTTTTCCCTACCCCTCCACCGAACGATTTCTTTTTCCTGATCCGCACACTCACCATGACAGATACCTTGTGGCATCCTGGCCGGGGTGATCTGCCTGATCCATCGAGAGAGGCACCTGCTCATGAATTTCCTAACCAACCAATGGATTAATTCATGACTACTGTTCTTGCGCTCGATCCCGGCTACGGGAACACCAAAGTTTGCGTGGACGGGCATGTCGCCTGCCTGTAATCCGCCATTGCCCGCCCCCAGGCGGTCGGGATGGCTACCATCGGTATGAAGACTGCTTCCCAGGTGGACATCATCCGCCTGAATGGCCAGGAGTTCGCCATCGGCCCCGGAACCTGGCATTGGGGCAGCCTGCTCTCCGGCCGCGATTACTCGGCGCTGGCCTCGCTCGAACGGCGCGCTCTGGCCTTCGGCACACTGGCCACGCTGCTCAAGCCGGGAGAATATGTGATGGACCAGATGGTCGTCGGCCTGCCGGTCCCGCTGCTCAAGAATGCTGGAAAAGCACTTAAAAACGCAGGATGCCGGCATGACACGGGGTGAAGTGGTGGTGATCGCCAGAGAAAGGCTCGATCTTCTGACCACGCTCAACAACATCAAGGATGGAATACGGCGTCTGAAGGATGCAGAGTGGAAGAATGATGAATCGCTTCTATCCGCTGCGCAGGACCAGTTTCAAACCTGGCTGCCCAGGTTGTCCCCCTGATCCCTCGGCAGGTTCTTTTTTTTGATATACTTATTGTGTCAGACAATATCAACAATATAAATCCCTACATCTTTGGAGAGAAAAGAAAAATGACTATTTCCCGCCAAATCCTCCGACTACGATGGGGCCAGAATTCTTTCTGGAGGTATGTCGATGATCTATCGCATCCTGATCACTTTGTCCGAAGTTGAGGCGTCCGGCCTGGCGCAGTTGTCCACCCGCGATGTGCGCTCGCCGCGCGAGCAGATCCGTTACCTGCTGCGGCGCGAACTGATCCAATCCGGGTACATCGATCCTGCGCTTGGGACCGGTTCAGCCCGCGACATCACTCCCCCACAACCCTAACCCCCGGAGGTCAACCGTGTCAGAAAAAGAAGCAGGCGTCCCTGCCAGGACGCCCACATCCGAAGGCTCAGAGAGCCAAACTGCTGAACAAAATTATAGCACAAACGCGCAAGCCATGCAGGTCAACTACAACGCCTTATTGGGATCGATCCCGGAAAATGTGCGCCCGATGATTCACAAAGGCATCCAGAACATCCTTCGGGAACAACTCGAATCCACCCCGGACCTGGCCGCGCTCGTCTCCCCGATCTCGGTCCAATCCGCGCAGGTCATCCTGCAGACGGACTACCCGCCCCCACTGACCATCGTCGAGAACCTGCTGCCGGTCGGGCTCGGTTCCTTGAGTGGGCGTCCCAAGATCGGCAAATCCTGGCTGGCACTGCAGCTCTTCCGCTCGATGTCCACCGGGGAACCCTTCCTCGGTCAGAAAGTGACCCCGGCACGCTCCCTGTACATCGCCCTGGAGGATTCGGCCCGCCGGCTGAAAGATCGCATGCTGAAGCAAGCCTGGCCGGCAAGTGGATAGTTGGTGGACTTCCTGTTCGGGACCGATTTTCGTGAGCAGGTCGGTCTGCTCGACCGCGGCGGACTGGATGTATTCAAACGACTGCTGTTGACCCATGGTTACCGTCTTGTGGTGGTGGACACGCTGAGCCGCGCCCTGGGAGCCGACCAGCGTGATGAGGGCGAGGTCACCTGGGCACTGGGTCCCCTCCAGGAGTTTGCCGTTGAGCAGGAGATCTGCATCCTGTTCATCGACCACCATCGCAAACCTTCAGGCTTGTCCCCTTCCCCGGTGGATGACATCCTCGGCTCGACTGCCAAGGCTGGCGTCCCGGATGTGATCTGGGGCATCTACCGCGAGCAGGGCAAGCCGATGGCCACCCTGGAGGTGGTTGGCCGCGAGCTGGACCAGCAATCCCTGCCGGTTCTATTTGACAAGCAGACCTGCTGCTGGGAACTGACAGACCAGCTTCCCCAACGGAAGAGCGAAATCCTGGAAACCCTGGCAGATCTCGGGCAGGCGAGTGTCAACCAGATCGCCAGTGCCCTGGGCAAACCCCTCTCCCACACGTCCACACGGCTGCGGGAATTGCGCCTTGAGAACAAGGTGATCTGTATCAAGGACGGCAAGCAGACCATCTACTCCCTGCCGCCATCCGAGAACAGTTACATGGTTACAACAGTTACACCGGTTTAACCATGGCGAAGTCATGTAAGTGATGTAAGTATTGTAAGTGTCTTGCGAGGTGACCATGTTGAACCCTGACCTGATCCATCATGCAAAAACAGCCGACTTGCTCCAGCTTGCCGGACAGTATACCCGCCTGAAGCACATCGCCAGTTCCGGCGGCGGCGAGTGGGCCGGCCCCTGCCCGATCCCCGGCTGCCGCTGCCACCGGGACGGCTTCCGCGTCCAACCGGGGCAGAACCGCTGGCTGTGCCGCAACTGCACCGGGGGAAAGTGGCAGGATGCCATCGCCTTGATCATGCGCATCGAAAGCTTGCAATTCGGGGAGGCGGTCCAGCGCCTGGCAGGAGGTCATTTACGAGCAACGCCAAACCAACTTTCACCATCTTCCGAGAGCTTAAGCCTGCCTCCGTCCCAGACCTGGCAAAAGCGCGCCGGGGAGACCACCCTGCGTGCGCAGGAGCTGCTCTGGAGCCCTGCAGGCGTGCACCCGGTACCCTGGGATGTTCCCGATCCCAGGACTGGCTTGGTGCAGCCTGCCTATCTTTCCCCGCTGGACTGGCTGCGGGAACGCGGTCTGGAGGATGAGACCATCCGCAAGTTCCAAATCGGCTGGATCCCGAGGAATGCCCGGGATGATGCCCGGCATTGGGGGATGACCGGCAAGCCGCTTTTCCTTTCACAGGGTATCGTGTTACCGGGCATGGTGGGCGAGACCTGCTGGTATCTCAAGGTGCGCCGGCCGCGCGGCAAGCCGAAGTATCTGCATCTGCGCGGCTCCCGGCCGGCACTCTTCATGACCAACGATCTGGCTGCCTACTCTACGATCCTGTTCTGCGAAGGCGAGTTCGACGCCCTGCTGCTGGCACAGGAGGCCGGCGATCTGGCCGGCATTGCCACCTTCGGCAGCGCCTGCCAACATCTCGACCTGGCCGCTTGGGGCTGGTACCTGCTGCATGCCCGCCACTTCCTGGTTGCCTATGACATGGACGGCAAGTCCGAGAATGGCATTCAGGGCCTGCTTACCCTGCGCCATGCCATCCGGGCGAAGATCCCGCAATTCCAACCACGGGACAAAGACCTGACCGACTTCCACAAGAGCGGCGGGGATCTGCGTCACTGGCTCAGCTTCTGGCTGGCCAACCCGGGAGGGGAAGCATGAGCAGCCCCAAAGCCTATCGCATCGAGGAGATCGGCGGTGATGTGTTCTCCTCCCTGGATGGAGCGCAGCAGGCTGCCGTGGACCCTGTGGCGGATGCCCTGACCATCACCATCCGCCAGATGCTCCAGGATGGCCGCCTGATCGTCCAGGATGGCCGCATCCTTCCATCTCGCCGCCACAAATAATCTTATTGCCGAACCTTATGCCCGACTACATGCCCCCGCCATCTGAACTTTCCCCCGGCTCCACGGTCTGGGTGTATCTGCGCGATTCAGGCGGGTCGGCGCAGGAGTTGAGCGTCAAACAGCAGCAGGATGAGGTGGAGCACTTTTCCGCCCAATACGGCTTGATCATCCGCCACATCTTTGCTGACGTTGCCCGCACCGGAACAACCACGGTGGGGCGGGATGCCTTCAACGACATGATCGACATGGTGGAGGATGCCGAGCTCCGGCCAGATGGGTTGTTGTTATGGAACTTCGCCCGCTTTGCCCGTGAGATGGATGACGCCGCTTTCTTCAAGGGATTGATCCGCAGGAATCGGATCGTCATTCATTCCATGACGGATCAAGTTGCCCAGGGGGAATTTGGGCGCATGCATGAGGCGATGATCGATTACACCAACGAGAACAAGAGCCGCCAAACCTCACGGGATGTAAAGCGTGCTTTGCGCGCCCTGGTCCGGCAGGGCTTTTCCTGCGGCGGACTGCCTCCACGCGGTTACATGGCCGAGCCGGTGGTGATCGGCATGAAGCGCGACAATTCCCCCCGCAAGGTCAGCCGCTGGGTGCCCGACCCGGACCTGTGGGAAGCGGGGAAGATGGCGTGGAAGATGCGCGCCCAGGGAAAGTCGTACTACGAGATCCAGGAGGCCACCGGCTGCCGCTTGTACCGATCGAAGGGAAGCTGGGTCTCGTTCTTCCAAAACAAGACCTATCTTGGGATCGGCAAGTGCGGCAAGGAATTATTCGAAGATCACCATCCCGCCATGGTGGACCGGGAAACATGGGAAAAGGTTCAGGAGATCCAGCAGGCGCATCCCCGGCGCGGAAGCTCGGGCGGGAAGCGCCATCCCCGCCGGCAGATCACCGCGGCCATGCTGACAGGCCTGGTGTCCTGCATCCACTGCGGCTCGGCCATGGTGGCAAAGAAATACACCCACAGCGGCACGTGGCGCTGCTATATCTGCAACAAGAAATACCTGCAAGGCTACGATGCTTGCGAAGGCCGGCAGGTGAACGCCCGCCATGCCGAAGTGGTCGTCCTGGATACGTTGTTGAACCGCATCCTGACCCCGACCTATTTCAACCAGCTGTTGGCGAGGGTGCAGACTCGGCTGGAAAACGATCCCGATTTCGACAACCGGATCGCGCTCCTCCGCAAAACCCTGGCGGACACAGATCGCGCCATCCAGAACCTGCTAGACATGGTTGAGAACTTCGGGGCACAATCAGCCGCGGATCGGTTGCGGCAGCGGGAAGCCGAAAAAGCGACGCTTGCTGGTCAACTCCAGAACCTGGAGAGTCAACTGCACGCCCGGCATCTTCAGCTCTCCCCGGAGGCTCTTGAGGAAGTATTCCATGTCTGGCGTGAGCAGATGACAGACACGCTCGGCCGGCAGGACATCCAGGCGGCCAGGATAATGATCGAGCGGTTCATCATCAAGATTGAGCTTGGCTATGACGCGGTACGCATCCGGTACCGGTACCCACTCGGGGGCGGTCTTGGAAGAGGAAATGAGAAAGAAATGCTGGAGGCAGAGCCAATCGAGCGCTCGCTGCATGATATGGATCGGAAATGCATCCAATCCATCTTTAAACTTGCACCACACCTGGCAGAGAAACCACTCCCACCCAGGCCTCCACAACCGATCAATCCCAGGGATTTGGAAATCTATCGATTACATGTCGTAGAAAAGAGTACGATCCGGGAACTTGCAGAAAAATATGACCTGACTATGAAAAGTGTCTGGGGGATATGCACGCGGGTGCGGAAACACTGTAATAAACATAACAAAGAAGTGGTAGCCAATAGCGTATGATTGATTGGTTATTTCACTTCAAGCATTGAACTTTTTACCCGAAATATCGTATTAGGTTTATATCTCTGAACAAAGGCCTCGTATTTACGAGAATGATAGGGCAAAGGCAATATAATCAAACAATATGGCCATGTTCAGTGATGAACAACTTGCTTTAGGTGTACAAAGCGGATGTAGTGACGATTTTACCCTGCTCGTCGAACGGCACCACGCCCTGCTGTTGGGATTCATGTACCGGCTGACGGGCGGCGACCGCCTCCTGGCCGAGGATCTGGTTCAGGAAACCTTCCTGCGCCTGTTAGCCCGGATCGACTCTTATCGCTATCCTCGCCCGCTGAAGCCCTGGCTCTACGCCATCGCTGTCAACCTGGCACGCGACCACTACAAACGAGCCGACTCCCGTCACACCGACTCACTGCCGGCCGACCTCGACCCTCCGGCAGGCAGCACCCCCGAGACGGAGTACCTGGCCGGCGAGTCCGCCCGGCAGGCGGTGGCCGCCCTGCGGTCCCTGCCCGCCCTCCAGCGGGAGGTTCTCCTCCTGCGCTATTTCCAGGAGCTCTCGTTAAACGAGATTGCCCAGGTACTACAGGTACCGGTCGGGACGGTGAAATCCCGCCTAAGCTTGGGATTGCAAAAGATGAAAGATGAAGTCAGAAGGACGAAGACAGAAGAGTGAAGGCTAAAGGATGAAGGATAAGGAATTACTCGCTAGGTTAAACGAGGATGCTGGCTCGGAGGAGGAGTCTGCCAAGTTGCTGCCGCTCGTCCGCGGGCTGCAGGAGTGGCAGGCCCCTGTCCCGACCGCACCGGAGACCACCCGGCTGGCCGAATCCATGCGCCGCCTTGTGGAGGCTCGCCGCAAGGGCCGCACCACCTCGCGCCTGTCGATGGGCTGGCTGGTACTGTGCAGCCAGATGCGTGTGGTTCAGGGCGAGATATGGGCAGCCTCGGCCATCGTGATGGGACTGGGCCTGCTGGTCACGCTGGGATACTCGTTATCCCAGTCGCCGGAAGCCAGCCTGCCGCTCGTGCTCATGGCCCCACTCGCCGCCGCATCCGGGATCGCCTTGCTCTACGGTCCATCGGTGGACCCGGCACTGGAGATTGAACTGACCCTGCCCGTATCGCCGCGCCAGATCCTGGTGGGACGCCTGGTACTGGTCTTTGGCTTCAATCTGGCGCTCGGCCTGGCGGGCAGCGCGGCCCTGTCGGTTCTGCGAGCCGACGTTTCCTTCCTGCCGCTGGTCTCGGCCTGGCTGGCACCCATGACCTTCCTGGCCGCGCTGGCCTTCCTGCTGATGACCCTGACCCTCGACTCAGGTGTCAGCCTGCTGGTCTGCCTCGGCCTGTGGTTGCTCCAAAACATCGAGCGTCTCATCCCCGACCTGCACCTGCCTTTCCCCATCCCCGACATGACGGCAGCCGCGGCCCGGCCCTGGCTCTGGCTGCTGACCTTCCTGCTGATTGCCGCGGCACTGTGGCTGGGCAGAAGCGAGGAACAC
>JBFYSM010000079.1:0-7255 GCA_041301605.1 Chloroflexota bacterium
CGCCCCCCCCCCCCCCCCCCCCCAACACCCCCTATTCCCTGCCTTACTACGCTAATAATGAAACGAATAGGACTTACGCGTTTCAAAAGGGTTTCCATCCCAACTGCGTAACTCCAAACTATACCAGGGGCATTGCACAGCCGTCTGCACGCGGGTCAGATCCCCCGGTCAGGATACCCGTTCCGGGATCTCGCAGGATGATCTGTCCCCGGCCAAACAGCGCACGCTCAAATCCACCGACATTGCTCAGGATTTCATGGCCGCGCTCTTTCAAGCTGTTTACGGTTTCGGACGGAATTCCCTCTTCCAAAGCGACCACCCCCCCGGAAGTCCCATCCGAGATGCAGAAGCGCGGCAAATCGAGCGCGGACTGGGGATCCAGGCTGCTTTCGGCCAACGCCAGGAAGACTTGCAAATGTCCCTGCGGCTGCATGAACCCACCCATCACACCAAAAGGAGCATAAAGACTTCCATCCCTTTCACGGGTGATCATACCGGGAATGATCGTATGGTACGGGCGCTTTCCCGGCGCCAGGGCGTTGGGATGATGCGGGTCAAGGCTGAAATTATGGCCCCGGTTCTGCAGGGTAAACCCCCAACCGGAAGGGACGATCCCGGTACCGAAACCCATATAATTGCTATTGATGAACGAGCAAGCATTGCCGAACGCATCCACTACGCAGAAGTAGACCGTATCCGAAGAGGCCACAGGAGTCCCGCGCTTCTGATCGAGCGTGGCCCGTTTTGGATCGATCAACTTGCAGCGCTCGACAGCGTAGGATTTCGACAGCAGTTCATCGATGGGCACCTGGACGACCCGCGGATCGGCAACATACCAGCGCGTATCAGCAAAAGCCAGGCGCATGGCTTCGATCTCCAGGTGCAGGCGATCCGCTGAGAGTGGATCATCGCCCAACTCAAATCCTTCGATCAGGTTAAGGGCTATCAAGGCAGCGATCCCCTGTCCATTTGGCGGACATTCCCAGACTCTTAGATCTTTATAGGTGACTGATATGGGCACATCCCAGGTACTGACATGACCAGCCAGATCTTCCACAGTGATACATCCGCCAGCGCGCTGGACAGTATCCGCAATCGCCTCGGCAATTCCGCCTTGATAGAAAGCCTGCTTACCGCCTTCGGCTATTTGCTTGAACGTTCGCGCCAAACCTGGGTTGCGGAAGATCTCACCAGGATTAGGCCCCCGACCATCGATGGTCATTTCGATCCCGCCAGGTGCGGACTTCAATTGCCTTTCAGCAGCCCGTTTCCAGAAGCGGGATGTAACAGGCGCAACCGGAAAGCCTTCTTCTGCCAGGCGAATCGCTGGATCCAGGATATCAGCCATATCCAGGCTGCCATGCTTCTCAATCAGATCGCACCAACCGGCACACGCTCCCGGAACTGTTACGGTATAGGGGTGAAACGCTGGCAATTCAACCCCAAACCCCTCCTTTTGCAACCGCTCAAAAGTTAACGAAGCCGGTGCGCGCCCGGATCCATTGAGACCAGTGACTTCTTTCGTCTCTGCATGATAGAACAGCGCAAAACAATCTCCTCCCAAGCCAGTCGATGTCGGCTCCGTAACATTCAACTCAGCCGCCGTTGCCACAGCCGCATCCGCAGCATTCCCGCCGCGCGCCAGTATCTCCAATCCGGCCGCAGTTGCCAGGGGCTGGGAGGATGCAACCATTCCTCCTCGCCCTAGAACAGGTGAACGCCGGGAATAAAAAGAAGGGTCGAGATCCGACATAGTTGCTATTTTAATCTGTTGAAACAGGAAGAATAACCGGCCTGGTTGTCACCAGCACTTTGTCCACCCGGTTGCCGTCCATATCCATTACTTCAAATACCAGGTTACCCCATTCGAAATGATCCGCCGCCTGTGGAACTTTGCCCAAATGCAAGAGGATGAACCCCCCCAAGGTTTCGTACTCTTCCTCATCCGGCAAGCGGCGAAGGTGGAAGATTTCCTTGAACTCATCGTTGGGCAGCATGCCATCCAGCAGCCAGGAACCATCCTCCCGCTGGATGGCCTGCGGTTCATCTTCGAACTCACCCACGATCTCTTCCAGGATATCCGCCAGTGTGATGATGCCTTGGACCGTTCCGAACTCGTCGACCACGAACATCAGCTCACGTTGGCTTTCCCGGAACATCTCCAGTGCACGGGAGCCGAACGCCATCTCGGGAATATAAAGCGGTGGACGCGAGATTTCCCGCAACTGGTCACCATGCTTCAGGTCAGCCAGCAAGAGTTCCTTGGCACGCACAACCCCCACCAGGTGATCGAGGCTATCCACTCCAACCGGGAAGCGCGAGAATGGACTGTCTTTCACCTTGCGCCGGATCTCGTCAACCGTATCGTTGACATCCAGCCAGACGATCTCATTCCGTGGGGTCATCAGGGCGTTGACACGCTGATCAGAAAGCGAGAAAACTCCCTCCACCATATCCTGCTCGGTCTCTTCAAAAACTCCTGCCTGGGTACCCTGATCGAGTTGGACGAGCAGTTCCTCCTCGGTTACGGGAATTTCAGCCGTATGCTTGATCCCAAACAGACGGAGGATCAAGTCCGTACATTTCCCCAGTAACCATACGAATGGGGTGAATAACCTTGAAATGAAAAACATTGGCCTGGAAATCGCAACGGCAACCCCATCTGCATTCTGTAAGGCCAAGCGTTTGGGTACCAGTTCACCAAAAACGATCGACAGGAAGGATACAACAATTACAACAACGATCAATCCGATTGCTTCAGCAAATGGAACAAGGGCAGGAATATGTGCCAAACTAGCCGTAAGAAATTCGGTGACCGTTGCGCCGCTGATGGCACCGATCAATACATCTATGACGGTGATGCCGATCTGGATGGTTGAAAGGAAGCGGTTCGGGTTTTCTGCAAGCTTGAGCGCCAGGCGCGCCCGCTTGTCTCCATCGTTGACGCGATGTTGAAGCCGGGCCTTGCGCATCGAAAGCATGGCTGTTTCGGATAGGGCCAGGAGTCCATTGAAAATGATCAATATAAGAATAATCAGTACATCTTTCCAAAATTCAGACATATCCATCCAATTCGATAGGCAACAGCCCACCATTACATTTTACCTGAGACAGGAGAAATTCCATCACTTCTCGGGCAGTTGAGCCTCGCTCCCTTAAATCCTGCAAAATACCCATCCGCGCCAGGTTCAGGCCTAGTTCGACGCCATGCGGGATTGCCTCCCGGTACATATCCCAAAACAACCCTTCCGGGAATTTTCCATTATGGAAATGCGCATCCTGTTCAGCAAAAAGCGCCACAACGATCGATTCCAGTTGCGGGTCCGGTCCGGAAACCTTGATCGGCTTCCGGCTCAGGTACCAGGTTGTGCCGAGCATGTTGATGCTTCCCGCAAAAGGGTCACGCGCCGCAAAATGCAGCGTTCGCACGCCGGACATATAGAAGGCTCCCATGCACATCGGGCAAGGTTCGGTGGTTGTGAAAAGAACACAGGAGTGGGGGTCGACCGCATCGAAATCAAGGGCTCGCAACGCTTCCACTTCGGCATGGGCCAGCGCAGCCCCGTTCAAATGGCTGCCCGGCTTGACCCTTTCGTAAATCCGGTTGCGGCCGCTTGTGAGGATTTCTCCATCAGGCCCAGCAACTACAGCCCCGATCGGGATACAATCCTCGCAATAGGCTTCCCAAGCCAACTCCAGGCAGGCCTGCCAGGGTCTGGGGAGATCAGACCACATCGATCCCCGAACCTTCAACCACCTCCCCAATGATCCATATGGGTTGACCTAGTTCCCCCGCACGCTTCACAAAGGTATCTGAAATGGAAGCAGGAACTGTTAGCAATAGCCCACCGCTGGTTTGCGGGTCAAATAGCAGCATTTGTTCCTCTTCGGAGATCCCTGCATCAAACCTGACCCGTAATCCAAAGTACAGTCGATTATCTGCTGCGCCTCCAGGGAATGTCCACATTTCAGCATACTTGCGTGCACCGGTAACATACGGGACTTTTGAATTGGAAATTCGTAAGCCTACGCCGGAGGCATCTGCCATCTCCATCGCGTGGCCAAGCAGGCTGAAACCGGTTACGTCGGTGCCGCCATGTAAATCGAATTCAGATGCCAGTTGGGCTGCGGCGTTGTTTAACCGGCACATCCATTCTACAACCTCTGTGACATCCTTCGCGTCGGCTTTCTCGCCTTTTAACGCAGTTGTTGTCACCCCGAAACCGAGCGGCTTTGTCAGAACCAACACATCGCCAGGCCGGGCGCCGCGCTTGGTCAGCATCTTTTTTGGATGAACAAAGCCGATGACAACCAAGCCGTACTTGGGCTCTTTATCCTGAACCGTATGCCCGCCTGCGACCACCACTCCAGCTTCGCGGCATTTTTCTGCTCCGCCGCGAAGTATCTCTTCACTTACTTCGGGAGGCAGGTTGGGTGGGAGGGCTGCCACATTCAAGGCCAGGAATGGCTGCCCTCCCATGGCGTATATATCCGAAAGGCTGTTGGCTGCGGCGATCCTGCCGTAATCATAGGGATCATCCACAACGGGCGTAAAGAAATCCGTGGTAACAACCAGGGCGCGATCGCCATCCAGTTTCCAGACAGCCGCGTCATCCGGATCGCCAAGACCGACCAGGAGGTCCGGATAATCACCAGGATGAAAAAGGTTTTGAAGAGGGCGCAGAACCTGCGCCAGCGTTTCCGCATTCAGTTTCGATGCTCAGCCGGCACAATTGGAGAGGCTGGTCAAACGGATCTGTCGCCCTGTTGGTTTTGGTTCAGTCATTTGGTTCAGCGAATCAAGGTAATTCTGTTTCTGTTCCCAGTCCTGTATCCGGCAACGGGAAAATGAAAGGCGCATCACTGGGCAGGAACATTACTTCCACATTCGGCGAGAGTTTCTCGATATACAAATAAGTCAACAGATCCGGGTTGGAGCGGATGGCAGCCGCGATCAACTCCAGCGCTTTTGCTTCCGCTTCAGCCTGGATCAACCTTGCCTCAGCCTGGCCCTCAGCCGCGATAACAACCGCATCAGCCTGGCCCTGGGCAACTTGGCGGGCTTGCTCGGCTTCCTGCCTCTTCTGTTCGACAACGAACTGAGCCTGGAGGGCTTGCTGCTCGGCGATCTGTTTCTGTTCCACCGAGTTGGCATACTCTGGGGAGAAAGTAATATTCCTGAGTACAAAATCCACCAGGATCAAACCGTCATCCTGGAGTTTTGTTGTCAGGGCTTCGATGATGTATTGGGTGAATTCAAACCGTTTGGTGGAAACAACCTCTTCCACCCCGTATTGAGAGACAGCGTCACGGATGATGCCGCGTGCCTGCGGACGGACCAGTTCATCGATGTAGCGACCCTGCCAGGTGATGTGAACATCGATGACGCTGTCCGGATTAATTGCAAAGATCACGGAAGCGTCAACGTAAATTTCCTGCCCGTCCGCCGTGCGGGCTGCAATCGAATCGTCGCCGTAAATACTGCCCTCGGTTGTGGCAATCGACATGGTATAGGTCTGGTTGGATATCGTATACCGTTTCACGGTCTCACCGGGAATGATCCAATGCAAGCCTGCACCCAAAGCCTCCGTCCGGTAGCCTTGTGATATGTAGGGGGAGATCACAATACCACGTTCTTCCGGCTGTAGGAATACCAGACCCAAGCCGAGGACAGTCAAAAGAATCGACAATGCCGCCATAACCAAAACAAGTGTGGCCCCACCTTTTATGGGTTTTGCACGGGAGGCGCGCACCACGGCAAGGACAATCAAACCGATGGTTGCCAGCCAGGCCAACGAAGATAAACCTTTGATAAAACTAGAAATATCCATTCTGCTCTCCTTATCTGTACAATTATTGTTTCATCTCAATAAATAGGGGGTCGGGTGTGTGTGGGCGGTTTCGCCGCCCACACACCCCATCTTCTCCTAATTCATTGAGAAGTTACCAGTTATTTCGTTATTATAACCGCTGGTGAAAAAAAAGAGGCGGGTCGAAATTCATCCGCCTCCGCAATAGAACGTGCTGCTGATCACCGCCAGATTCTGAACGAAGTAATCGTACGCGCAGATAGACCGTCAATCAAAACAGTGACATCCACCGCTATAAGACTGCCCGTTGGTTGGTCAATGAATGGAATATCCATGACCTTCCCAATACCGTTTTCATTGGTTGTAAAGCGATAGGTTTGATCCCCTCCATTCGGTAAACGAACCACAACCTGCCCCTCGGCATTCTCGACCGGGCGTAAAGCTTGATCCCGAACGATGATATACACTTTTTGCGTGTCAGAGGTTCGGGTGATCGCTTTTCCGACAAAAGCCAGGACACGCAGAGAGAGGATCGATGGCTTTGCTTCAGGAATGCCGCCGACAGATGAGTCAACGCCCGGCAAGCGGGCCGGATCTTCACCAACAGAGTCGAAATACAGTCGCCCCAGATCAGAAAGGACGATATTCTGACCACGATTGAATTCCGGGTGCCATTCCAACCGGGCGTATTCAAAGTATTGAAGAATTCGTCCGTCCGGCTGGAATTCGAAAGCTGAGATCGGATTCCCAAACAAGGACACCCCACCCTGTTGATCGTAAAAAGTCAGAAAATCATAACAGACGGAATAGCCGCTCGTAAAGACACGGCAGGCTCCAGGGGTGGAGAGATTCAATGACGGCGCGCCTGGTTCATAGAGTATTCTTCCCAGAGGGGTCAGACGGACACGCTGTCCATCCGGGTTATTGGGATACAACTCGAATCGGGCTCGCTGGAAATATTGTACAGTAAGGCCGGAAGGATAACTGCTGATAAACGCCTCTGTGATCGGATATCCAAACACCAAGGTAGGGTTGGGGACGGTTTTGTAGAAGCGATAGAATTCTCCTGCCACATTGTGCCCGGTTTCAGCAAAAAACTCCCCCTCCACCTGCTGAGCCTGGACACTGCCCAGCCCGTATCCCAACAGGGCTAAGCAGGCGATCATCAGGCCGATATTTCGCAACCGTCTCATGATTGGATTATACCCAACCGAAGGCACCAAAACGATACATTTACATATGAAAATCGAACAAAGCCCGGACGATCCTTTCTGCTGCGTGGCCATCGCCAAAAGGATTGACAGCCTGGGCCATGATTGCATGGGTATCAGTGTTATCGAGAAGAAGGTTCGCGTTACGGACGATGGAAGCGGTCTCTGTTCCGACCAGCTTCAACGTCCCCGCCTCGATCCCCTCGGGGCGTTCGGTGACTTCCCGCAAAACCA
>JBFYSM010000085.1:0-5205 GCA_041301605.1 Chloroflexota bacterium
ATTGCGGACAGTGCCTTTGGGTGCGCCGGTCAGCGCTGCCTGGCTGTTTCATGGGCGGTGACCGTGGGAGAGGCGCGCAACGAGTTCACGGAGTTGATGTGCGACGCGGCCATCAGCCGCAAGGTTGGGTATGGGCTGGATGAAGGCGTGCAAATGGGGCCGGTGATCAATTCGATGTCCAGAGAACGCATCGAAGGTATCGTAGGGCGGAGCACATCCGAGGGAGCAACCATCTGTGTGGACGGACGAAATGCGGTCATCCAGAACTATGAGAATGGCTATTTTGTCCGCCCGACGATCATCGCTGACATGAACCCCGAAAGTGAAGTTGCCAAGACAGAGATCTTTGGCCCGGTATTGGGGATGATCCATGTCAATACCATAGATGAAGCAATTGCCCTGGTGAATGGTGGCGTGTATGGCAACCAGGCCAGCCTGTTCACCACCAGTGGCAACGCAGCCCGGCGTTTCCGCTATGAAGCAAATGCCGGTAACATCGGCATCAATATCGGCGTGGCCGCACCGATGGCTTTCTTCCCCTTTAGCGGCTGGCGGGAATCGTTTTTCGGTGACCTGCACGGCCAGGGAATGGATGCGGTCGAGTTCTTTACCCAGAAGAAAGTGGTGATCGAACGCTGGCCGAAAGAGTGGTCGCGCAAGTTCTAGTCAAGGAGGTGACCCGAGAACATTTCATAAAGGTTGTGCTCGATTTTCATCTTATCCGATTATTCGAGTGAGGAGGAATGTTCTATGCCTGAAGAAATGGCGTTTGCACGTAAGGCCAGCGGACTCGTGCGTGGCCTGTCGTTTATTGACGCATTTGGCGTCGGCTTCATGAACCAGGGTCTCACACCCAGCATGTGGGTCATGATCAGCCTTGGCCTGGGCGTCTATACCGGTGGTAACCTGATCATTGCAACGCTGCTTTCTGTATTACTATGTGGTATCGGGTTCTCGCTGGTTTGGGGTATCCTGGGGGGGTCCATGCCTCGTTCCGGCGGTGAGTATATCTACAACTCCCGCATCCTGCATCCAATCATCGGTATTGCCGAATCATTTGGGAATGCTTTTGTGTGGATCATGTGGATCTACGTGCTGGCACCCTGGACGGTTGATCCTGGCCTGGTGATGATGTTCCAATTCATGGGCATGCCCGAGGCAGCCGAGTTCTGCACCACGACCCTGGCTGTATTCTTGATTTCATCCGTGGTGAGCTTTATCGCCTTGCTGTTCGTTGTATTCGGCATGAAAGTATTCGCCAGCGTGCAGAAGGTGGTCATGGGCCTGGGTATTCTCGGGACGCTTGTGATCCTGCTTGTATTTACCTTCACATCGCGCGAGAGCTTTATTCAGTCTTGGGATGCCCTTGCAACCCAGTACGGCTCGCTTACCTACGAAGGATTCCTGGCAACGGCGCGAACTACAATCACGGAGGCTGGCGATGTTTTACCAACTACGTGGAACTGGTTTGACACGCTGGGTGTGATGGTGGCCGCTTCCTGGCTCTTTGCCTATTCCTACTGCATCACCTTCATCGCTGGCGAGGTGAAGAGACCGGATAAGACAATCATCCTGGCAAACCTGTCCGCCGTCCTTTTGCCGGGCTTCTTCATGCTCTGGTTGGCGATTGTCCTGTATCGCACGGTCGGCTTTGAGTTCCTTTCAGCGACAGCCTGGGTGGATAACATGGGCGAAGGCCTGGCGGGGTATTCATTCCCCTGGTCTCCCCATTTTGTCGGATTAGCTGCGGTGATCACCCAGAACAAGATCATGACTTTCCTGATGGCCCTGTCATTCATCCTGTTCAACCTGTGGTGGGTGGCGTTATCCTACCTGGCTTTCCCGCGCATACTCTTTGCCTGGGGTATGGATCGCATGGGACCCAAGTGGTTTGCTGATATTAACTATCGCTGGGCATCCCCTGTTAAAAACCATATTCTGTGTTTCATCCTGGGTGAGATCGGTATCGCATTGTATGCATTCCGTGGCAACCCGATGGAAGGCCTTTCGGTCACCGGTCTTGAGATCGTTACGGTCTTTGGGGTTACGGCCATCGCTGCTGCAGTCTTCCCCTTCTCGAAGAAGGCCCGCCAGATCTGGGATTCTTCACCCTATAAAAGCTGGAAGATCCTGGGGATCCCTGTTGTCACGATCGGTGCGGTAGTTAACTTGATCTATCTGGCCATCCTATTCTACTTCTTCCTCATCTTGCCAGATTTGGAGGGGATGGCAATTGGGTCAGTCATCCTATATGCGGTCATATGGGGTGCAGGGATCCTATGGTATTTCTATTGGAAGTGGCGCAACAAGAAGGCCGGTGTCGATTCGAACATGACCTTTGGAGAGTTACCGCCAGATTAATTAAGATCTTTGAACGAAGGACGGGAGGTCATCTTCCGTCCTTCGGTAGCGCAATTATCTAACTTTATTTTGAACGAGGTGTCCTATGGGTAAAGCGATCAAGATTTTCTTCGTAACCGACATTCACGGCTCTAATCACTGTTATCGGAAATTCCTGAATGCGCTGAAAGTTTATGATGTCGATGTGGGTATCCTGCTCGGAGATCTGACCGGCAAGGTTCTGGTTCCGCTGATCGAAAAGGCTGGCGGAGGCTGGGAAACCACCCTGATGGGAACGCACACGGAAGTTAGCACGCAGGAGGAACTGGACAAGCTCAAGAAAACCATCGAGATGATGGGCTATTACTGGGTTCACCAGACGCCCGAAGAGTTCCGAACTTACCGGGATGATCCCAAAAAGGTGGATACTTTGTTCAAGGAGCTTATGCTGGCCCGCCTGAAGGAATGGATCGCGCTGGCGGATGAGCGCCTGGCCGGTACAACCTATAAAGTTTACATGGCGCCGGGCAACGATGACCACTTCGAAGTCGACAAGGTGATCGAGGATTCTGCGGCGATCGTCAATTGCAACAACAGGAATGTGCCTGTCGGCGACCATGAGATGATCACGTTTTGTTGGGCCAACCCGACCCCCTGGAATACCCCGCGCGAGAAGCCGGACGAGGAACTGGAACCGATGCTCGAGGAACTGTGTGGGCTGGTGAAGGACAAATCGAACGCCATTTTTAATTTCCACGCCCCACCTTACGGTTATGCCCTTGATCTGGCACCCAAATTGGATGAGAACCTGGTCCAGGCTGCGGATGAGAAAATCCATGTAGGTAGCCGGGCCGTGGCGAAAATGATCGAAAAATACCAACCCTTGATCGGATTACATGGGCACATCCACGAATCGCGCGGCGCCCAGAAAGCGAAACGGACTTTGCTGATCAACCCTGGCAGCGAGTATTCCGAAGGCATCCTGAAAGGTGCCGTGATCGTCCTGGAAAAAGGGAAAGTTAAAGATTACGTCTTCACTTCCGGTTAGGAGCATAAACATGCCACAAAATTTTCGATTGCCAAAGGATATCCCGCTGGATGAGTACCCAAAACCGGAAGCCTATCTTGAGGAGGCCCGCCGCCTGACAGACGAGGCTCAGAAACAGGGCTTGATCCTGCGCGTGATGGGACCGATCGCCTTGCATTATTACTTCCCTGACTATACGGATCTTTACAGTCGCATGGAACGCCTGGGAGAGCGGGTGTTCACGGATATCGATTATGCCTCCTACGGCAAACAGCGCGGGAAACTGGTACCTTTTTTTGAGTCTCAAGGCTACGAACTGGAAAAACGGGCGGCCATGATCAGCGGCGGGACGCGGCTCATCTTTTTCAGCGACCGCATCCCGATGATCGATGTGTTCTTCGACAAACTGGATTACAACCACCCGATTGATTATCGCGGTCGCCTGGAGGCCCACCCTTACTGTGTTTCACTGGCAGATTTACTGCTCCAGAAGCTGCAAATTGTGCAGATCAACGACAAGGATCTCAAAGACGCCATGTTGCTCCTGCTCGCCGGTGCGGTAGGTGATACGGATCAGGATGCTGTCAATATCAAGTATCTGGTAAAGATATTCTCGGAAGACTGGGGCTTTTATTACACTGCAACCACCAATCTTGGTGGCATCAAGGAAGCCATGGCTGGCGTAAAAGCACTATCCGATGAACAGCGCAAGATCATTGCCGAGAAGGCCGATCGAATCCTTGCATCCATCGAAGCGGCACCAAAGTCTGGAAAATGGAAAGGTCGCGCCAAAGCGGGCACGAAGAAGCCCTGGTATAAGGAAGTCTCAGATTGGGAATGAGGATAGGAGAGCATATGTCAAAAACTTATGAAGATGCCTTCGCCTATTCGCAGCGTTGGCTGGATATCATCCACAAGCCAGATATCTCGGAGGAGGATGGCAAGAAGATCATCGAAGAATCCAAACAGAATTTTGCTGAACATTTCAATAAAGGCTGGCTGGAATACCGGAAATCGGTAACGGAAGCCGGGGATTGGGCTGCGACCGAATGGACCGGTTCCGGCGCAGTGTTCCGGGATGTGCTGGGGCGCGAGTACCTGGATTGCCTGGGCGGGTACGGGATGATGGATCTTGGCTGGAGTCACCCGGAGGTGGTAGCGGCTGTGCGTGACCAGTTGACCTTCCGCACCCCGATGCCGAGCCAGGAATTGATCGATCCACTGCGGGGTGTGTTGGCGAAGTTGATGGCCATGATCACCCCCGGCGATATCAAGTATTCATTCTTCGCTTCCAGTGGAACAGAAAGTATCGAAGGCGCGATCAAGCTGGCCAAGATGTACACCAAGAAACCGGGCTTTATCGTCGCGACAAAGGCGTTCCATGGCAAGACCATGGGTTCGCTCAGCATGCTCGGAAAGTCTGATTACCGCGAGCCGGTGGGTATTCTCTATGGTGGACCGGTTTATCATGTGCCCTTCGGGGATGCGGAGGCCGTCGAGCGCCAGTTGGAAACCTGCCAGAAGGTTGGGATCGGCATCGCAGCGGTTCTTATGGAACCCATTCAGGGCGAGGCTGGCGCGATCGTCCCGCCGGATGATTTCTGGCCGCGCATCCGGGAAGCGACGAAGCGTTACGGCGCCCTGCTGATCGCGGATGAGGTCCAGACGGGTCTGGGCCGAACCGGGAAACTGTGGGGCGTGGATCACTGGAATGTCATCCCGGATATTTTGTCCGTTGCCAAATCCCTCGGCGGTGGGGTGATGCCTGTTTGCGCATTTTGCTCTACCGAAGAGATCTGGCAGGTGATGATGTATCCCAACCCGTTCATCCACACCAC
>JBFYSM010000106.1:0-10729 GCA_041301605.1 Chloroflexota bacterium
ACCAGACTGGCATCTGTTTCTGTCATAGCCTCTTCTCACTTTACAGATTTTGATATTTTTCCACAGTTCAGGGAGGTTGGGGGTGTGGTTGGCGGGCTTTACCCGCCCACCACACCTCCAAACCCCAACTGCGTAGTTTCTGATGCTTATGAAGTTTGGCCCGATAGGGCGGGCCTTTCAGCTCTCCCTATCGGGCCGATTGCGTTCGTGAAACGTTTATGGAGCGGTGGTCACGAACTCGACGGATTCGAAGGCGGGGATGCTCAACAGCTTGGAGACCACGACCATCGTCAGCTTGGTGGAACCGGCGGTGAGGGTTGCGGTCTGGTCGGCCGGGAGCACGACCTTCCACATGCCATCCTCGACAGCCTCGGCGGTGCCGCTGAAGGCCAGCTCGCCTGTGGCGCCGAACACCAGGAAGGACACGTTGAGGAGATCAGCAGTGGCGTAGGGCTTATCCTCGAAGGAAATCATGACATCGAAGGTGGCCTCGGAGCCAATCTTGACCTCAGCCGGGGCGGTGATGTCGATCACCGGGATGGGCGGAGCGCCATAGACAGACCACCGGTCGGATAGATCGATGAACTCGGCGTTCTGCTTGAGGACAACCATGCCCTCGACCGGGAAGGCGCGTTCCAGATAATACGGCCCGGTGGCGATCCAGAAGTGACCCTTCCGGGTGTACCAATCGCTGAGGTTTGCCCAGCGGGTGGTGGCATCGTCAGCCGTGATCCATGCGCCCAGGACGTTCGGGAAGGGGATATAGTTCTCAGCCAGTGCCGTATCCAGGTAGGTCTTCAGGATGGCGACGGTCGGGCCGCTGATGTAGGACATCCAGTCCTTCTCGAGCGTGGCGGCCTTGGCCTGCGAGAAAGCGGTCTCGCCGGCGGCTTCGGCCAGCAGGCCGATGGTCATCATATCCCAGGATCCCATGCCATAGGCATAGTTCGGATACCAGGATGTGACATTGTTCTCGGCATCCGGCTGCCAGTTATCGGTGTAGGCCTCGATGACCAGCGGGTTCTCGGAAGCGATCTTGAAGCCCTTGAAGGTGGCCTGGAAGCTCTTGAGAGACGTGCCGGCCGCGGGATCATAGTAGGGGCTGGCTTCATTGCCGCGCTCGAAGATCAGGATCAAGCGCATGACGATGTCGGCAATGCTGAAGGGGCTGCCGTCGTGCCAGGTGGTATCGAACAGCTCATCACCGTAGGTGGCAACGCTCTTGACAGCGGCGGTCAGGCCATCGGGATAGGCTTCGCCAACGGTCTTGAAGACCTGGTTCTCGAAGTCCCAATCGATCCAGGCATCTGCCGGAACAGCGATCTCGGGAGCCGTGGTCAGGGTGACCCAGTCGAGGGTCACGCCGATCGGAAGGCCTTCCTTGGCAGTCACTTCAGCCGACACGACGCGCTCGGGTTGGGCCAGGCCGGTCCACGGATCGCCGATGGTGCCCCAGTCTGATGTGGCGCGGACCAGGGACATGTCATAGGCCCAGTTGGAGCCGTTGGGCGGGTTCCAGGGGTTGGTCAAAATGCTGGGCATGGCCAGGGTCATGGCGCCGCCCTCTTCGCCGATGCGGCGGAGGGTGAAGGGCCACAGGACGGAAGTATACATACCGCCGGCCAGGTCACTGACCACGGTCACGTTCGAGCGGTAGGGGGTGAAGGAACCACGGTTGCTGGTCCAGACGCGCTGGGATTCCGTGAGGGAACCCGGGATCAACTGGGCGAACAACTCGCGGCGCTCTTCGAGGGTGGAGTACTCGCGGTAGTACAGTTTCAAGGCAGCTTCATAATAGGCGGGATCGTTGGTATAGGCATCCCAGAGCGGGTTGCCAGGCCAACCATCGGGGGCATAGAAGTCGATGAAGTTGTCTTCCTCGGTGCGGGGCACAGCGGTGGTGACCCAGCCGCCGGTGTAAACGTGCCACAGGCCGTCGTTGGGATTGCCGGTCCAGATGGGGGACAGTTCGGCGGATTTCTTCTCGACGCGGGTGGCCGTGAAGCCGAGATCCTCGAGCAGGTTGGCAAAATAGTTGCCCATCTGCAGGCGCTCATCCTCATTGCGGATGAGAATGATGATCTCGACCGGTTCGCCGTTGAAGTTCCACTTGCCATCCACCAGGGTGGCGCCCAAAGTGGTCATTTCTGCATCAAAGATGGCCTTGGCCTTGTCGAAGTCGTGGGCGTAATAGGCTTCCCACTGGGCGGCCAGGTCGGCATACTTGGCGTAGTCCGCGAAGGTGGGGGCGAAGCAGAAGAAGCGCGGGATGGCCATGCCCTGGGTGATCTCCTGGGCGATGTAGTCGCGGTCGATCAGCCAGTTGACGGCTTCGCGGATCTTGGCCACGGAGAACGGGTTCAGTTTGCCGGTGGCTTCGAAGGTCGGGCCGACGGGGTTGAAAGTGAACTCATTGTAGGAGCCGTATGAGCGGGAGTATGTCAGGTTCGGATCGGCCTGAACATCTGCCAGCAGGTCAGCGCGGGCAACAGAGTAGGCATAGACATCGATCTCGCCAGCCTGCAGGCGTTTGATGGCCGCATCTGCAGAAGGCTCTTCGATGACCACGACCATATCCAGCCAGCCGCCGTGGCGGGTGGTGGTAGGCCCAGCGGGCTCTTCCGGAGTCGTCGGCTCTTCAGTAGCCACAGGCTCTTCGGTCGGTTCAGTCACAGGGGGTTCGGTGGTGGGGGTCTCAGTAGCCGGCTGGCAGGCTGACAGCACCATGCTGGCAACCAAGAGCAGGCCCAAGACCAACATCAAGCGATTACGTAACATTGTCTTACTCCTCCAGGTTTAGAATTGAGTAAAGGATAGGATAGGGGAAACAAACACTAGCAATATGAGGTAAGTCGGCGTATCACCTCCTTTGCAAAGGATTGTCTGCTATGGCAAATTTGCCTCTTCTGCCATTGAGACTACGAGGAAGGTTAACACAAGAAATACAAAACGTCAAGCATCCCCGGAGGGGTTTTTACCTGATTCAAACAAATCGCTCTGATTCGGGTCCTTTTGACGTTCATCATGGGGAACACATGACCCCGTAGCCAAACGATTCAAGGTTGTACAGGTTGGATGCCACCACCGGATCCAACCGGAAATTGCACAGATCCGGCCGCGCCGCCGCTGCCTGGATGCGCCAGTACAGGGGGAGAACCGGCAGATCTTCAGAAAAGATGGCCTGGATTTCGCGATAGGCTGCGGCGTAAACATCATCATCCTGGAGAGACGCCATGGCCGTGTAACATGCCGCGTCATACTCCGGGTTATCATACCCACCGAAGTTGATCCCACCCCAATCATTCTCCGCTGATGGGATTTCACTGCCCAGGAACCACTCGCAGACCGGGTCCATCCCCAGGCTGCCCATGGCCACCTCTACGAGCTCGAACTGCCTTCCGCGCAACAATCCATCCGGACCGGGCGCATACAACGCCTCCAGGCTTTCATAGTGCAAGGTTATCCCGATCCCACACTGGGCCAGGGAATCGGCGACCAACTGGCTGACCTGCCGGCGCTGGAACGAGTCGCTCGTCCACAGATCGAACTCCAGCCGCGTCCCATCAAAAACCCCTGTAACGTTGCGGGCCAGGCGCGGTGTGGTCGGATCGTTATCATCATCCTTCCAGCCGACCTGTTCCAGCAATAAGTTAGCCTGGGTGAGGTTGTAAGGGTAGGTTGTGATAGATAGGTCGTAGAGAGGATGCCCAGCCGGCAGGAGAGAATCCGGCACAGAGGTGAGGCCGCTCAACACGGAATCGACAATGCCCTGCCGATCCACACACATGGCAATCGCCTGTCGCATGCGCGCATCGCCGAGCAGGTCCGGCCGGTCACCGGCCAGCAGGGAGAAGCCATCATCATAACCAGCCGGGCGGACTCCAAAGGCAAGGTGCTCCATCACCATGCTCTGTGAGAACTCGGCCTGGAGCAAACCGCTTGATTCCATTGTCAAGAGCAGACTGACCTGATAATCCAATGGAACACTGGGCGCCAGCAGATCACATTGACCAGCCAGCAACATGCTGATGGCCTGGTTCGGATCGAGCGCAAAACGATACACCAATTCGTCGAAATAGGGCAGCCCCTCGTCAATGCGGAAGTAGTTCGGGTTGCGCACCATGCGGATGGAATCCCCCGGAATCCAATCTGCGATCATATAGGGCCCCCACCCAACAGGGAAGACCGATGCCACATCGGTATTTGGCAGGTCGGCAGCATTGAAATCCTGCCACAAGTGCCGGGGAAGAGGCATCCAGAAATTGGTGAAATAGGTTGGATCGATGAATCCAGGCTTGCCCCACCACTGGACCGAGCGATCATCTGTGGCTTCATATGATTGCGTCCGCTCGTAAAGATACTTGGAGCCGATCGTTTCAGGATCTGCTGCCAGGTTATAAGAATAGAGCGAGTCTTCAGCCGTAAGTTGGGTTCCGTCCGACCAGAGCAGGTCCGGCAACATGCGGAAGTTGACCACCATCTGATCCATTTCTATTGCACCGACGCCATCGTAAACCACGGCGCAGTCATCAGCCCGGCAACCGGCCGGCCGGATGCGCACCCCCACCTGCAACTGAACTGGTTTTCCTTCCGCATCTACCACTTCATCGCCGATGTAAACCGACACGGTCTCGACCAGGGCATCCCCATCCGCCGAACTGGGCAGTTTCTCCAGGATGACCGGATGGTAGCTGTAATCATGGATATCGATCGGGCCATCGTAGATGGCAGCCAAAACTTCGCGCCCGGCCGACGTAAGCGAGCCATACGGATACAGGCTGGACGGCTCCTCCCCGATGCAGATCGTCAAGGCCTGTGGCGGGGGAGAGGTCGGCGCGGGGCTTGGAGTGGGCGTGGCAGGAACAGGCGTGGCCGAAGGCTGTGCCTCTGCTCCACAAGCTGCAAGGGCCAGCACAAGGAATACAAAGAAGATGGTTTTCATCAAGCGACGGGTCACAGGGAGCCTCCCTTTCTGAATACCTCAATTATACAGCAGGCTTGCTCCCGTGTTTGCGTTGACACCACCATCTCACGAAAGTACAATCAAGCCATATCCCATTCCCTAGGAGGAAGATATGTGGAAAGAGTTCAAAGCCTTTATCTTGCGCGGCAACGTTATGGATCTGGCTGTAGCGGTCATCATCGGCGGGGCGTTCGGCAAGATCATCTCTTCGCTGGTCAACGATATCATCATGCCTCCCATTGGGCTGCTGCTCAAGGGCGTTAATTTCTCGGATCTGTTCGTTTCCCTGAACGGGCAGGTTTACGCCACCCTGGCCGATGCCCAGGCAGCCGGCGCGCCGGTGTTGACCTACGGAAATTTCATCAAGAATGTGGTGGATTTCCTCATTATTGCGCTGGTCATCTTCTTGATGATCAAGGGGATGAATAACATGAAGAAGAAACCCGAACCAGTGGCTGCCGAACCAACCACCAAGGAATGCCCATTCTGCTTCACCACCATTCCCATCAAGGCCACCCGCTGCCCGCATTGCACATCTGAATTGAAATGACATTGTAGGGGCAGGTCTAAGACCTGCCCCTACCTTCCCCAACCCATCCCCATCATGGATTTCCTCGAACACCTCAACCCCCAGCAGCGACAGGCCGTAACCGCTGCGCCCGGGCCTGTTTTGGTTCTGGCCGGTCCCGGGTCTGGCAAGACGCGCGTACTGACCCAGCGCATCGCCTATCTCATTGCCTATGAAGGGGCGCGGCCCTGGCAGATGCTGGCCGTCACCTTCACCAACAAGGCCGCCCGGGAAATGGAGGGCCGCGTCCGGCAACTGCTGGGTGAAGATGCCACCCGCGGCCTGTGGTTGGGTACGTTCCATGCCATCTGCGCCCGCATCCTGCGCACCGAATCCGAACACCTCCCTATCGAAAGCAATTATGTCATCTTCGATGATGACGATCAAGCCCGGGTGGTCAAGGCTGCCATCCGCGACCTGAACCTGGATGAAAAAACCTACCGCCCCAACTCCGTCCATGCCGCCATCTCGCGCGCCAAGAACGAACTCATCCGCCCGGACGATTACCCCACCCAGACTTACCGTGACGAGGTGGTTCGGCGAATCTATGTCCGTTACCAGGAACTCCTGCGCCAATCCAACGCGGTCGATTTCGATGATCTGCTGCTCGAGACCGCCTATTTGTTGGAAGACAACCTCTCTGTACGCAAGAAATACGCCGAAAAATTCCAGCACATCCTGGTTGATGAGTTCCAGGATACCAACCAGGCCCAGTACGTATTGATCAAGCATATGGCATCCGTCCACCGGAATATCTTTTGCGTGGGCGATGAAGATCAATGTTTCCCGGCGGGCACTTTGATCTCCACAGCCAAGGGCGCCAAGCCTATTGAACTGGTCTCTGGGGGCGACCAAATCATCGCTGCAAGCGGGCGCGGTTCCACTCTTTCGTGCCAGGTCAATCACATTGGCAAGAAGCACTTTAGTGGTGAATTGATAAAAGTAATCACTGCCAGTGGCCATTCATTCCGAGCAACGCCCAACCATGTGGTTTTTGCCAGGCTTGGACTCAATCCCGGCCTCAATTATGTTTACCTGATGTACCGGAAAGACAAAGGTTACCGGATCGGGATTGCATCACACGCCCGCAGCGATGGCGTCAGGCCAGAATTGCAAATTGGCTTGCGCATCCGCAGCAACCAGGAAAATGCCGACAAGATCTGGGTACTGAAGGTTTGCCAGAATCGAGATGAGGCGCATTACTGGGAGACTTTCTATGCGATCAACTATGGCATTCCCACAACTGTTTTCCATGTACGCGGCCGCCGGATGCGCATGTCGCAAGAGTATATCGATCGTTTGTTTCTAGCGATCGATACGGAGAAGAATGCCCGCAGACTCTTATCAGATCTCGAGATGGATTGGCGCTACCCCCATTACATCCCGCAAGGCACATATCGGAATATCGTCAACCTACGTTATTTCGGAGATGGCCGAAGAACGGACGAATCACCCTGGCACGCCCATCGTGTCGATTTATGGAGCAGTGAGCCAAACCTAGCAGAGAAATTGAAAGCGCTGGGCTACAACCCGCGCATCCGAAGCCGGAATAACTGGCGGATCGGATTGAACCGGTTGAATTATGATGATATCCATGAGGCTGCTCAGAAACTTGGCCATGCGGTGGGTGATGCAGAAATTGTGATTGGCGCATTTCTTGTCGACAAGGGGAGCGCTCCTCTTGCCCCGCGCTTCAGTTTGATGCCTGCCAGCCATCTTCACCCATCCATGCCGGTTGCGATCGAAAAAGACGGGCAGATCATCGAAGATTTGGTCACCGATGTTTCCCGCGAGTCTTATTCGGGAGAAGTATTCGATCTTGAAGTGGACAACCTGCATAACTACATCGCCGGCGGGATCGTTGTCCACAACTCCATCTACCGCTGGCGTGGTGCAGACTATCGCAACGTGCGCCGCTTCGAACAGGATTTTCCTGAAACAAACGTGATCCTGCTCGAGCAGAACTACCGCTCAAGGCAAGTTATCCTCGACACCGCCATGTCGGTCATCGACCGCGCCCACCACCGGCGGCGCAAGCGGCTCTTCACCGAGCGCGGGGCAGGGGAAAAGATCATCTATTACGAATCCTTCGATGATTACGGCGAAGCATCCTTCGTAGTGGATACCATTGCCCAACTGGTGGCCAGCAAGCAGTTCGATCCGGGTGAATGCGCGGTCATGTACCGCACCAACGCCCAATCGCGCCTGCTGGAAGAGGCCTTCCTGCAAGCCCGCCTGCCCTACCGGCTGGTAGGGGCGCAGCGATTCTATGGCCGCCGGGAAGTCAAGGATATGATCGCCTTCCTGCGCCTGGTGCACAACCCGGCCGATGAGATCTCCCTCGACCGGGTCATCAACCTGCCGCCGCGCGGCATCGGGGACAAAACCATCCTGGCATTGCACACCGCAGCCCGGGCCGCCAAGGCCACGCCGGGCGCGGTGCTGGTCGATATGAAGAACGGCTCCGATTCACCCTACTGGGAAAAATTCAGCGGGCGCGCCGCCCTGCCCCTGGCTGACTTCGGTTCCATGCTTTCCGGCTGGCTCGGCGCAGCCCAGGTGCTGACCGTGACCGAGGTATTCGACCGCATCATCAAAGATACCGCCTACCAGGAATACATCAACGATGGGACCGAAGAAGGCGAAGAACGCTGGGAGAACGTGCTCGAACTCCGCCGCCTGACCATGGAATACGCCACCCGCACGATGACAGAGTTCCTCCAAGATGTGGCCCTCATCTCGGACCAGGATACCCTGACCGAAGGCCAGAACGCCCCCACCCTGCTGACCCTGCACGCCGCAAAGGGCCTCGAGTTTGGGGCCGTCTTCATCGTCGGCCTGGATGACGGCATCCTGCCCCACAGCCGATCCTTCGACGAACCCGAACAAATGGAAGAGGAACGCCGCCTGTTCTATGTAGGCATCACGCGTGCCAAGGATCGCCTCTACCTGGTGCGTTCGCTGCAGCGCGGCGGGCGCGGCTATGCCGAAGAGACCCTGCCATCCCGTTTCCTGGATGATATCCCCGCCGAACTGGTCAGCGGGAAGGGACGCGTGGCGAACAGCCGCAACACCCGTTATGAACGCCATGACCGCGGCTTTTCATCCAGCCCAAGCTGGAAGACATCCTCCACGCCCAAGCCGGCCGCCGTTACCGAAGCCCGCTACCGGGCCGGGATGCGGGTTATGCATCCCGTCTGGAACGAGGGCATGGTTTTGAACAGCCGCATCCAGGATGATGAAGAGATCGTGGATGTGATCTTCGAAAGCGTCGGCATCAAGCGCCTGGCGGCAAACCTGGCGAATCTCAAAGTGATCAATCATCAGTGATCAGTTATCAGTGACACAGTATATCGAAAGGACTCTCATGCTCAAAACCCTCCCTTCCACCCCGCAAGAGATCATCGCCTGGACCTGGCCGGAAATCGAGCCACATTACAAAAACCTGCAAGCCCGTCTGCTCGATGCTTCCAGCATGGATGCATGGCTGGCCGACTGGTCCAAATTGGGCGAACTGCTCGAAGAGATGTATTCGCGCCTGGCCGTCGCCACCTCGGTCAACACCGCTGACAAGGAAGCCGACGAGCGCATGAACCGGTTCCTGGACGGCATCTTCCCGAATGCCTTGGCCGCCGACCAGAAACTGAAAGAGATGCTGCTGGCAAGCAAGCTGGAGCCAAAAGGGTTCGAGATCCCCTTGCGCAACATGCGCGCCGAAGCCAACCTGTTCCGCGAATCCAACCTGCCGCTGCTGGCCGAACAGCAGAAACTTTCCATTGAATATGACAAAATCTACGGCGCCCAGACGGTTCAATGGGAAGGGGAGGAAATCACCCTCACGAAACTGGCCATGACCTTCCAGGATCCGGACCGCAACCAACGCGAAAAAGCCTGGCACCTGAAAGCCGAACGCCAGCTTGCGGATGTGGAAGCCATCAACGATCTGTGGCAGAAGTTCATGGATGTGCGCGCCGGGATCGCCCAAAACGCTGGCAAGCCATCCTTCCGCGAATACGCCTGGCAGCAGAAACTGCGCTTCGATTACACGCCTGAAGACTGCAAATCCTTTGCGGATGCCATCGAGAAAGTGGTCGTCCCGGCGGCAACGCGCGTCTATGAGAAACGGAAGCAAGCCCTCGGTCTGAACACGCTCCGCCCGTGGGACCTGGTGGATGGCTGGTACAGCCGTCCCACCCCGGCGCCCGGAAGGCCATCTCTCAAACCGTTTAGCCATATTGACGAACTCAAGAGCAAGGTATCATCCATCTTCCACAAAGTGGACCCCGCCCTGGGGAAACACTTCGACACCCTGCTCGCCGAAGGCCTGACCGACCTCGACAACCGCAAGAACAAAGCGCCCGGCGCATATTGCACTTCCTATACCTCCCTGCGCAAACCATTCATCTTCGTCAACGCGGTCGGCGTGCATGATGATGTGATGACCACCCTGCATGAATCCGGGCACGCCTTCCATGTTTTCGAGACAGCCAAACTACCCTACGTGCACCAACTGACCGTCCCCATGGAATTCGCCGAAGTGGCATCCATGGGCATGGAACTGCTCGCATCGCCCTACCTGACCGAGTTCTACAGCGAGGCCGAGATGGCGCGCGCCCGCATCGAACACCTGGAACGCAGCCTGCTCTTCTGGCCTTTCATGGCGGTGGTGGATTCCTTCCAACACTGGGTGTACGAAAACCCCGCCAGCGGTGCGGACCCGCAAGCCTGCGATGCCAAATGGGGCGAACTGTGGGACCGCTTCCTCCCGGCTGTGGATTGGAGCGGGCTGGAAACGGTCAAGAATACCGGCTGGCACCGCAAACAGCACATCCACCAGGTGCCGTTCTATTACGTGGAGTACGGCCTGGCACAGTTGGGCGCGGTGCAGATCTTCGGCAACGCCCGCAAGGACCAGGCCGGCGCAGTGGCCGCTTACCGCAAGGCGCTAGCCCTGGGCGGGACGGTCACCCTGCCCGAACTGTTCTCGACCGCCGGGGCACGCTTCGGGTTCGACAGCGCAACCGTCAGGCAGGCCGTGGACCTGATCGAACAGGTGATCGCCGAGTTGGAGATGAAGACCTAACCCATCGATGAAACGCCGCTTCCTCAGTTTCCTGTACAACATGTACACCCTGCAATGGCGGTTCACGCGCCCGATCACGTTGGGCGTACGGGTGCTGCTCATTAAAGACGGCCGC
>JBFYSM010000108.1:0-3541 GCA_041301605.1 Chloroflexota bacterium
ATCCGGCTTGGCATCCAGCGGTTCCCCATACTCATCGAACCCGCCCTGTTCCAATCCTGCGATCAGTTCCAGTTTGTAGGGCTGATCTTCGAAAATCTCGCGTGCTTCTTCGGCGGAAACCACCTTTTTGTCGAAGCTGTGTTTGCCGGAGATGATCTCACGCATGCGTTTCTCGATCTTTTCCAGGTCTTCGGGTGTAAGTGGACGGGGTAGATCGAAATCGTAATAGAAGCCGTTATCGACCGGCGGGCCGATGGTGTATTTGGCTTCCGGGATGAATTCCAGCACTGCCTGAGCCATCACATGCGCCGTCGAGTGACGGATTTTATAGAGGAACGAATCCTCGTAGTGTTCTTGAATTTTCTCAGCCATTTTTCTCTCCTGTTGTTTGAAGGTTGTATGCCGCCTCGCGGTGCAAATTGCGGACCCGGTTGAGGCGGCAGGCGCAGGTCATTGCGCCGGACCTCCGGGCCGCTGACGAGTGATGGTGCGCGTATTCGTCATCGCAGCCTCCTGTAAATAAAAAAACTCGCCCAAAATACGGGGCGAGAGTGCTCGTGTAGTCACGCGGTTCCACCCGATTTACCCTGATAAGATAATCCTCAGGGCATCTTGTGGACTGATAACGAAGTCATCCGTTCACCTTACTGGGTCAGCCGATCGTTTTCGGCTGATCGTTTCAGGGTTCCGCTCGCGGGTGGTTTTCAGCGGGGCTTGCCGGAGCAGGCTCTCAACCTGTGGCCTTGCTCTCTCTGTCGGCTGGCAGACCGATTACTCGTCCCGGTCATTGCGTTTGATTTGTGTTTGGAGCCAGTGATACCTGGCTTGTGGGCGAGACAGGGCTCGAACCTGCGACCTCTGCTATGTCAAAGCAGTGCTCTAACCAACTGAGCTACCCGCCCGGGGTGGAAAACATTATAACGAGGGTGCCGGAAATTGGCAAGGAAGAATGACGGCTCTCTTGGAGAGCCGTCAACCGGGTGAATTAAACTTTCTTTAGAACGGGCAGGCCGTTGGCGGTTTCGATCACCTTGTAGCCTGCCGGGACTGCATCGAGGGCGCCGGCTTTTTTCTCCTTGGCGAAGAAGAACAGGGTTTGCACTTTGCCGGTCGAGGTTGTTTTCGTTTTTGAGTGCAGGATGTAGGTGACGCCTTTCTTGTTGGTGTAGCTGAATGCCATCAGAACCTCCTTTATAGCGTGAACCATTGTGCTGAGTTTTGCACAATTGGATAAGATTTATCCATTTTACATCCTTTTCTGGTTTTTGTGCACCCGGATTTTAGTTCTTTGGGCATTAGCGTAGTTAGGCAGGAAATAGGGGGTGTTTGGCGGGCGTAGCCCGCCCCACACCCCCCTATCTTCCCAGTCTTCACGGAGATTCCCTAAGAGCCCGGGTTTTCCGAATTCGGGGAGTTTGTCTTGTGCGGTATAATCGCCCTGCGATGCCAAGAACCAAACGCCCTGAAGACCTTTCTGAGCAGGAATTGCGCCGCCTGCTGCTGGATAAACGGCATGTCTCGCGCCGCGAGCGGCTGGAACGCTTCCGCCGTACCGGGCGGGTGGTCAACCTGGCCCCTGACCTGCCGGCCGCCTCCCTGGAGGAATGGCGGGCAGATGTAATCCCGGATGTCGAGGAACCTGCCTCCACAACTGAACCGTTCCGATCCCGCCGCCGGCGCTGGATCGATCGCATCCTGACCTTCGTGGAAGTGATGGCTGTACTGGGTCTGGTGGGTGTCATCCTGAACGGGCTGGGCATCCTGCGAACGTTGAATGCCGAAGTGGCTGCTGCCTTGCAGCAGCCCACCCTGGAACCAACACCGCTCATTTCTGCAGTTGTGCTTCCATCCGGTCATACGCCGCCGAACGTGGAGGGTGTAACGGAGTTCAATCAAGCTGAAATCCCATCGCATCTCCTGCCGATCTTCCAGTCACAGGCGAACATCCCTGTACCGACCCCCGGCATCTCACAGGCGGTGCGCATCCAGATCCCGGCCATCGGCGTGGATGCCCCGATTGTCCAGGGAGATGGCTGGGAGCAGTTGAAGAAAGGCGTCGGCCAGCATATTGGCTCGGCGAACCCTGGACAGAATGGGAACCTGGTACTGGCCGGGCATAACGATGTCTACGGCGAAGTTTTCCGCTACTTGGAAAACCTAAAAGTTGGTGAACAGGTCATCATCTATACCCAGTTGCGCCAGTATGTTTACACTGTCACCGAGACCCGTATCGTCGAGCCGACCCAGGTTGAAATCATGTCGCCGACTGCCAGCCCGACGGTGACTTTGATTTCGTGCTATCCTTACCTCGTCGATAACAAACGCATTGTTGTGTTTGGAAAACTTCAAAATCCCTAGGAGTACTATGAGCAAGAAAACCCAACGCAAGTTCCGTTCAGCCGATGCTGCCAAAGTCGAATTCAATCCCGATTACACCCCCGTCAAGCGCGACCTGAAGCGTATTGGCTTGCTGGCTGGTATCTTCCTGGCCATCCTGATCGTGTTGGCTATCTTTCAGGATAGCCTGATGGCACTTTTCATCAAGTAAATTTCACTCTCCCGTGATGAAATCCACGCTGGATGTTTTGATTCTGATCGGACGCCCTGCATCCGGGAAAAGCGAGATCATCGATTATCTCACCCACCTCCCGGCGGATACCCGCCGGAAACGCTATCACCTGGCGAACCTGGATGTTCACGATGATTTTCCCATGTTGTGGGCCTGGTTCGAGGAGGATGCCATCCTGAGCCAGAAATTGGGTAAGGATCGCCTCCATACGGATGAGCAAACTCAATTCCTGTACGAGCATCTCTGGCACCTGTTGATCGAACGCCTCGACCTGGATTATCACAAGTGCCTGCGGGATGCGGATTATCACCAGCATCATACAGCATTGATCGAATTCTCGCGCGGTAGTGAGCATGGCGGTTACCGGGCGGCATTTGAGCATCTATCAGACGATTTACTGCAGCGGGCAGGGATTGTGTATGTGAATGTCTCGTTTGCCGAATCCCTGCACAAGAACCGCCGTCGCTTTAACCCAGATCGTCCCGATAGCATCCTCGAGCATGGTCTCTCAGATGAAAAATTGGAACGGCTTTATCGAGATGACGATTGGGTTTCCCTCGCCCCGGAGCAATCAGGTTTTTTACCGGTGCGCGCCAACAAAGTACCTTTTGTGATATTCGAAAATGAAGATGATGTGACCACAGGAAAACCGGATCTCATGGCAGGGAGGCTGGAATCTGTTCTGAGCATCTTGTGGGAATTGCGTTCAGGCAACCTGTAGCGTGGCAGCCCCAAAATTTGAAATCAGGATCGAGAAACTGACGTATGGTGGCGATGCACTCGGTCGCCTGCCGGATGGTCGAGCTGTATTCGTCCCATTCGCGTTGCCAGGGGAGAAGGTGCAGGTGCGAATCCTCGAGGAGAAGCGCGGGCATGTTCGGGCCGAGCTGGTGGAGGTGATCGAAGCATCTCCACAGCGGATTGCGCCAAAATGTCCCCACTTTACAAAGTGCGGAGGCTGTCATTACCAGC
>JBFYSM010000119.1:0-3488 GCA_041301605.1 Chloroflexota bacterium
TTCTACAAACGGCTGCTGGCCATCCGCAAGGCGAATCCGGCCCTGGTGGATGGGGATTACATCCCGCTGCACGAAGAAAGCCAGGATTACCTGGCCTTCCTGCGCCGCGCCGAAAACCAGACTTGCCTCGTAATAATGAATTTCTCCGAAAAAGAGTTCCGGCTGGATTTCAGCGGACTAGCTCCCAGGGAATTGCGGGTACTGTTCTCGTCTGTGCGTGATGCCTGGGAAATCAACCCGTCAGAATTGCTCGTGGGTGGCTTTGAGATATTGATTTGTGAGACAGCTCATCAATGAAAAATTGCTGGTTCCTGAATAAAATACGCAAGGAGGGTAACCCTATGGAAATATCTGATCTTTCAAACGGGCAAGGAAAGGGAAAACGCCCAAGATTGCCAGTTCGCTTTTCAAAAGCACGGTGGCTTACATTTGGCTTGGTTGTCCTGCAATTTCTGGCGATCATCGTTCTCATCCAATTCTACAACAACGCGGAAGCGCGCCGGATAGCAGCACTGGCGGAGATAGAACTGATGGAGGACAGGCCTCATATCGCAACGATCCTAACTCTCCAATCCCTGGAAATCGCCAATACATATGCAGGGCAGAAGATGTTGATGGATTTGTATCATAAGGTTGAGCCATCTGTACGAGGTCAAATCCTTACATATGACGATGTATTCTTCAGCACAGCCTGGTCTGCAGATGGCGTTCTTGCATCCGGAGGTGGTGGCGAAATTTACTTATGGGATTTGACCACTGGCGAGCCAGCTCAAATTTTGTATGGCTACTCAACCTGGGTTTCCTCTCTTGCTTGGTCTCCGGATGGAAGATTGGCATCCGGATCAGAAGATGGCAAAGTGATCATCTGGGATTTGGCGACCGGGCAGCCTGCGCTCGTTCTCGAGGGCCACCAGGATTCTGTTACAACCGTAGCCTGGTCAGACGATGGAGAGTTAGCTTCCGGGTCAACCGATAACACAATTATTCTTTGGGATCTCACCAATGGCTTGCCCCGGCAGACTCTGACCGGTCATTCTGATTGGGTATTCAGCGTTGCGTGGTCTCACGATGGTAGGCTGGTGTCCGGGTCGAGCGATGATACCGTGATCATTTGGGATCTTGCCAGTGGCCAGCCAGCGCAAATTCTTACCGGACATTCTGGTGCTGTTTTCAGTGTGGCTTGGTCAAGGGATGGAAAGCTGGCTTCCGGTTCGAACGACAATACCGTGATTATTTGGGATCTTGCCAGTGGTCAACCAGCGCAAATTCTTATCGGGCATTCTGATTCTGTTCTCAGCGTTGCATGGTCCCATGATGGCAGGCTGGCTTCCGGTTCGTTCGATAACATTGTACTTGTTTGGGATCAAAACGCAGCTGCACCTGATTTAAAGCTTTATGGACACGATGACCCTGTTAATGATCTTGCCTGGTCGCCGGACGGAAAGCTGGCTTCAGCAGGAACGCTGGATAGCATGGTGATTGTTTGGGCGTTTGACAATGAGCGAGCCGAACAGTTTAATATCCTTGATTTCTCTGAAGACCCTTGTCCGTGGGTGCTTCGGAACCTGACAGTAGATGAGTGGTCAGAGTACATAGGCGTTGCGCACAACTATAAGCCGGCCTGTCCGAACTTGCCATCCGAGGAGATCCCTGCTCTTTGGGAAATCCTTACAGATTTCGATGATTTGGGCTATTACCTGTTAGTCGATGCAACCGGCAAGATATTCGTTTTATTGGCAGTTGTCACCATCTTGACCATTTGTGGAGCGCTTATATTCCTGCCGCTATGGGGATGTTCCATGCTCATCAAATGGATCATTCGAAGAAGAACCAAAAAAGTGAATGAAACAGTGGATTGACCCTTTTTACAGAAATTGCTCAATGTCATCCAAACTCATTAATCATATAGTTCGAAATCACAACGCGCTCGTTTACAAAATAACGGAGGTTGTAAACCTCCGTCATTTTGTTACTCACTCTTGTTATTTCCCTGCGGCTTCTTCCTGGGCCGCGCCAGGCTCTGCCCCATAATAACCCCGATCACGATGATGAGCACCAGCACGATGCTGATGATGATCGGGCCGGTCGTATCCCCCGGCTCCCGGTAGGGTGTCGGTGTGACGGTTGGGGTGGGGGGGATGGGCGTTGGCGTGACAGTGGGCGCTCGCGGATCGGGCGTCGATGTCAGACTCTGGGCTGCAGGGCGGGAGGAAGGGATCGCCAAGATGAGCATCACCAGGGTCAGGCTGATGAAAATCAATCGAACCGGGGATATGTGCAAGTTTCTTTTATGTGGTTTCATGGTAGGGCTATTTTACATCCGTTTCCAGATGGCGAGGATGGATTTCCCAAGCCGGAAGCCGGTCAGGCGGTCGAGCACTTTCGAGATGGGGATGATCCGCCGGTCCCAGAACAGGATCTGTTTCAGGGTAGGCATGGGCTTACGCAGCAGCAAACGGTTTCCCAGAGAAAGCAGAAGGCCGGCGGAATCCAGGTAGAGAATTTTCTCCATGCAGCAATTTTTTAGTTCCAGTGGCAGAAATGATCGCCGGTTGTAGCGCCGGAAATGGCCGATGGCTTTGTCGAATGGGCTGAAGATGGATTGATGCGCGGGGGAAAGCACGATCAGCCGGCCGCCCGGTTCGAGATGTTCGGCAGCCAGGCGGAGTTCGGCGGCGTCATCCCGGATGTGTTCGAGCACATCGATGTAGATGAACGTATCGAAGCGTTCCGGACCGAGATCTGGCACCGCGCCGGGGCGGCTTTGGCAGCAGGCCGGGAGTTTTCCAGCAGTCGTCATTTCAGCCAGGGATCGCTCCAGGTCCGGGTCGGGCTCCAGGCAGATCCAGGTTTCCTGGCTCCCATCGCACAGGAAGGGCGTGGTGGCGCCCATCCCGGCTCCCACTTCCACCACGCGCTGGCCGATGTACGGTTTGAGCAGGGAGGCGTAATAGGCCTTCCAGCGCACGGCGTGGGCGAAGATCTCCAGTTCCTGGCCGATGTAATCCTGGAAGGTCACGGTTTGAGCACTTCGGCGCTGAAGATGAAATCCTGGTAATCCTTGGCCGGGATGAACTGCCGGTTGCTGCGCAAGATCAAAACCAGGAAAGAAAGGAATGTCAGGAAGAAGACAGCCTGGAAGAAGATGACGGTCAGACCGATGGCCACGGTGGTCGCCCAACCGGGGATGGCCAGCGGGGTCAAGTATTTCGTGTACAGCAACGCAAGGAAACCGAGCACAACAGCCAGGATGATGATCAACGAGAAAATGATCAGCCGCACGGCAGCCACATCCAGGTAGACCGAAATGGCGCTCAGGCCGTGCAGCACCAGTGCAATGAAATTCATGCGCGAACCGCCCGCATAACGCTTGCCGCGCGCTGTGGGAATGGCCTTGCGCGGCAGGCGCGAGCGCATGATCCCGGCCGCGAAGTGATTCCAAATTTCCGGCAGGAAAACAACCCGCTGGAGAAGCTCCCTGGGGATCA
>JBFYSM010000131.1:0-13253 GCA_041301605.1 Chloroflexota bacterium
GGTGACCAGGGGGGATTTCAAATCGTGCGATACCGTGTATGTAAATCGCTCGAGTTCGGCGTTCTTGGCCTCCAGTTGATCGATCAGGCTCTCGCGCTCTTCGTCGGCTTGCTTGCGCTGGATAGCCGCCCCCAGGGCGCCGGCAGCGGCGCGTAGTGCGTCGATCTCGGGCGGCGACCATTCCCGTTCCACATCGCAGGCATCGAAGCCTATGTATCCCCATCGGGTAGCGCCCGCGAAGATGGGGACGATGAGGATGGATAAAATGCCTTGCGCTTCCAGGGAGGGCCGTTCGCTCTCCGGGAAGTCGCGCACGTGGCCGTGGATCAACTGCCCGTTGGAGAGCAGTTGGATCCAACGGGTAAAACCCAGCAATCGTGGATACGCACGTTGCAGAACCGGGTTGTCGATCTGGGGTGTCACCCCTTCGGCAGCCCATTCATTGCGTTGGGTGGCGTACCAATCGCCCGAGGCATCTGTCTGCGTTTCAAACACATACGTCCGGCTGACGTGGGCGGCCTGGCCGAGCCTCGCCAGCACATCCTGCAGGATCCCTTCCCAATCACCGCCGCCCAATAGCAGCCCGGCAGCATAAGCTACCGCTTCCAGGATCGCGCTTTGGCTGTTAACAATAGCCTCAGCCCGCTTTTGTTCGGTGATATCCTGGACAGCTCCGATGATACCGGCCAGCCGGTTTTCTGTATCATTCCAAACCGGATGGGCGTAGACCCGCACCCAGCGCAGTTCCTTGTTCCTGGTATAAGTGCGGATTTCAGTGACAACCTTCTGGTTGGCCTGCAGGGTCGCAAGGTCTTGGGCATCCTTTTCGATATCATCCGGGTGGAGATGGGCTTTCCAGCCGCCAGCCGCCCGGTATTCCTCGAATGTATAGCCAGTGATCGATTCGAGCGCTCCAGCCGCCCAATTCTCGCGCATATTCCCTTGGGCATCCCAGGCAGAAGAAAATGCATAATCTGAACTCACTCGTGAGATCAGACGATATTTTTCTTCGCTTGCGTGAGCGCGGGCTAGCGCGTTCTTTATCATACGGGAGGCCAGGTTTTGCAATGCTGCACTCAGGGGGAACATCCCCAAGCTGATCGCCCAGATCGTGATCGGATCGCTGTGGGGGGTTGGAACGATCCATCCCTCGGTAGTGGCAATGGCCAGTACTCCCCCTGCCACGAGCGAGCAGGCCGTGACAACCAATGCCGCCCGTCCGCCCAGCAGAATGCCAGCAACAAGAATAACCATTGGAAAACCCAACAGGTAGTTTTCCGATTGCACGCCTGCCAGTGTAAAGGCTGAAATGGCAAAGAATAACCAAAACGCCGCCACCTGGATCCGGGCTGCGGCTACTACATGTCCACGCCGCAGGAGCAACAAGAGAAAAATATTGGCCAGTTCACCAATTCCCCCCTGCACCAAAGCCCTGAGGGATAGTTCGGGCACCTTAATAAGCACATATAGCACGTATGGGATTGGAACGAGTACCAGAACCCAAAGAATGATGTGCAGGAGGTATGCCTGGTGATTCTTAACCTCATCCTCGAATACCGGAGGGGAGAGGATCCGTTTGAAGAAGGCGATCACGGTCTCCTCAACTTTCGATAGTCCCCTTCTCTCACAGTCATTCCGATCGCATCCAGGTGCTCCAGGAAAGCCTGGATGTATTTGCGGGTTGTTTCGAACAGATCCCGCACTTCAGCCAGTGTGACCTGTCCCCTCTCTTGAATGGCCTCGCGCACGAGTTTTACCATCATCTCGTAATCCTGCTTCCGGAAAATAACTTCCGGTGAAACGGCAATCAGTTCATCCAGTTCGATCAATGCCGCCAGAACCTCCTCGCCGACTTCAGCCTGGCATTCCTTGATGCTGGGAGTTGCGTACGGATTCTGGGCGAACTTCCGCATCAGGGCCTGAACTTTGGCCTGTTGTGCGCTATCGAACCGGATCGCGTGCCCGGGTCTTGCCACCCACGAACCGCGCTCCACAAGGAGTTCCTCTGCTACCAGCTTTTTGATGGCCGCATTGAAGACGCGCGGCTGGGCTTTGGTGCGGCTCTTGAGTTCCTCGCGGGGCATGCCGCTCCGTAACGGATAGCCCTTGTGGTACGTATCTACAGTGGTTTCGATCAGATCCTTCATTGCCTGCCAGGATTCGCGGGCTGCGACCAGCAAGTCGCTGGCGGCAGATGGCGTGCCTTCCTCCAGGTTGACCAACCGCCCTTGATGGATGGCTTCAGTCAGCGCATCTTCGGCCTGTCCGGCATCCAACCGGGCTTTCTGGATGATATCCTTCACAGGGGCAGGGCCAAGCGCCAGGCTGGCCTGGATCAGCACATCGACCGGCGAGCCTTTTGCCATTGCTTCCAGGCTTGTTGTCACATTCTCATCAAAGCGTTTGTGGCGTCGCTTGGGATGAGGGTCCACAATGATGCCCCCGCCCAGGGTCTCTCCGGGGGATGGCTGGCGGAGGATGTAACGGTCGCCTCGGACGGCTACGATCGGCTGGCGCAGTTCCAGTTGCAGCCAGCCTTCCTGCCCGGGGTCGAGCGTTTCCGCTCCCAGTAAGCGCACCCGCGCAATGGTTTCGGTTGTCCCGATGAAAACTTTCACTTCACTGGCGTGGTGCAGCCTCCCGGAAACATCCGGAAGCAGGCAGAAATGCACATCCACACGCTGGGTGGCCTGGTATTGCCTGGGGTGTGCCACCACTTCCCCGCGCCGGATCTGCTCGGCATTGATACCGGAAATATTGATGGCTGTCCTGCTGCCGGGGATCGCTGTTTCTTCCTTCTTTTTGTGGGTTTGCAGGCCGCGAATGCGCCCCTTCAGGCCGGAAGGCAGGATTTCGACATCATCTCCCACTTTCATGCGTCCATCGCTCAAAGTGCCTGTCGTTACCGTGCCAAACCCGGCGATGCTGAAAACCCGGTCGATAGGCAGGCGCGGGCGGTTGAGGTCCAGGCGCGGCGGGCATTCGGATAGGATATGGGTGAGGGTTTCTAAAAGTTGCGGGAAACCGGCCTTCGTGCGGGATGAGACCCGCAGGATGGGTGCCCCCGCCAGAACTGTACCCCGCAATGTCTTGTGGATATCTTCTTCGAGCAAGTCCAGCCATTCCGGCTCTTCGATCAGGTCGGTTTTCGTCAACACAACCATGCCCGCCTGGATCTGGAGGATATCGAGGATGGCGAGATGTTCGCGGGTCTGGGGCATGACTCCCTCGTCCGCGGCGATGACCAGCAGGGCGGCGTCGATCCCGCCGATGCCGGCCAGCATGTTCTCGATAAAATCACGATGACCGGGGACATCCACGATACCCACCTCTTCACCGTCTGGCAGGGTCAGCCAGGCGAATCCCAAGTCGATGGTCATCTCGCGCTGCTGCTCCTCCTTCAGTCGGTCCGGGTGGATGCCGGTGAGCGCAGCAATCAGGGTGGATTTCCCGTGGTCTACATGACCTGCAGTTCCGATAACGCGCATGGTGGGTTCTATTTACCGGTTGGGCCGATGATGCGCCCGTATGCCTCGATCAATTCGTGGATGCGGGCCAACTCTCCCTGGTAGAATTCCTGCTGGGCATCCTGGCTTTGTTGGATGATATCCTGCAAGGTCTGGGACAGATCTTCCAGGGCAGTCAACCGGTCGTTGAATTTCTCGATGCTGACCCGGTAATCTTTTTGCTGTTCGTCATGCGATAGCGCAAAACTCGCCCAGCGTTTCTGGTCATCGGCTTTAAAGGAGACCCATTCCTGCCGGAAGCGATCCTCGGCCAGGCGCTGCATTTCGGCCACTTCATTGATGCGCCGCTCATATTTTTGGGCAAGATCTTCGTAAATTTCTTGGGCTCGTTTGACCGCTCGTTGGATGGAATCCCATTCGATCAATTGGTTTTGCAATTGCTCGGATTGTTTGTTGATCTTTTCGTAGGTATCTTTCAAATCCCTGACCGTCTGTTCACGTTGAACCTGCAGCTTGGATTGTTGCTCCATGAAGGCAACCTGTGCCTGCTTGCGTTCGTTTTCGCTGGCCAGTAATTCATTCACCCGGATTTCGATGTGGCGGGTGCTTTCGTTGTGGAGATCAATTTTCTCGCGCAGTTCATCCAATCGCTTCCTGGACGCGCTGACCTCGCCCTGCAGGTCCATGATACGTTTGGTATCCTGCTTGCGGTTCTCTTCTGTCACCCGCGTGGCGCGCAGGGCTTCCTCGCTGCCGGAAATAATCCCTTCGAATTTCTTCTCGAGTTGGGTGAAGGAGCGCTTCAGTTGCGGCCCTTCTGCGGAAACAGCCTGGATGTTGCGCCGCAATTCCGGGATGGGTTCGACGGCTTTTTTGAGATCGCTAAGGTTGCGGTTAACCCGCAGGCGCTCGTTCTTCCAATATTTTTCCTGCTGCTCTGCCAACCGTTTTTCCGTTTCTTCGAGTTGGGCAAGCAACTCCTTGCGCAGTTTCTTGGCAGTATTCTGGTAGCCCTCCAGGCGTGCTGGCAGACCCTTAAGTGGCGTGACTTCATTAACCGCTTCTTCAATTTGCGGGGGAATAGCAGCCAGGCTGGTTTCCAGGTTTGCCAACCGGACTTCAAGTGTGGCAATGGTATCTTTGTCTTTGCGTCTCTGCTCGTCCAGCCACTCCACACGCTTGATCAGTTGTTCGAATTCCATTGGGAGAACCTCCAAGGGACTATTGATTTGGGATAAGTTGACGCGCCACTTGTAAGCAGGGCTGATTATACTTCTGCTTGCGATTCACCGGCCAAGGTGTTCGAAAATACCCGGCAGGCGCGCCAGGAATAGTTGCACCCATTGCGGAATCGCTCCCATTGTAAACAAGAGCAACACACCTAATCCGATGAAGATGCGTTGAGGCAGCGTTTCGTTGCTCTTCCATTGGATCCCGGGGTTTGACAGGGCCAGGACTGCCAGGTTCCTGATGATGCCGGTTGCCAGCCCGGCGATGCCCAATGCCAGCCAGAGAGCAGTCCCTGGCGATTGTTCGCCAATCGATGACCAGAGGGTTAGGATGATCGGGAATTTGGGCAGCAGGGGAAATCCCAGCATGCTCAGGGATGCAAAGAGGATCCCCAGCGCAGTGATGGGCTGTGTCCGACCCAATCCTTTGATCTCACGGAATCGCAGGGAGGCTTTCACTTCCTTCAGGGTAGCCAGCGAATATGCCCATAGCCCTATGCCAATTGCACGCGGGATCAGGAGCAGTATGAAATAGTCGAGGTTCAATGGATTGCCAAGGCTCAGTGCCAGGAGGGATAAGCCGTTCTCCACGATGATGGCATAAGCAAAGGTTCGACCCGCATGTCGTTGGAAGGCAGCCCACAAACCGCCCGTTACGACCATCAAGGAGCCGGCGCCTTGCAAGATACCGGTCAGTTCTGCTGATTCCCGGATCCAGGCGTAATTGTCCAGGAACCGCAAGCCAAAGAACAAAGCAAGGGTGGGAAATATCCAGAATAGGAAACCCGCAACGAAAGGGTTCGTATCCTCGGCCAGCATGGGAATCCAACTGAAGAAGGGGAAGATTGCCAGTAGCAACATGAGCCCCAGACCGAGCAGGATGGCAGACTCGCCAACCTGGGTCAATTCACCAGGATTGGCTTCCACGCCTGCAATCAGCCACCCCGCGAACAGGATGAGCGGCATGGCGAGGGTTTGGAAGATGAGGAAGCGAATGGCCCCGCGGGATGGGCTTTGTCCGGGAGGCGATATCAAGGGCATGCTCAACAGGACGGCTATTTCGATCAGCAGTGCGGCATACAGGAACGGCTCTACTGCAAACGAGGCAACCAGCAAGGCAATGATGAGCAGACCGATGGATACCAACCGGCGGGCTGCCCCACTGGTGTGGGAAGCTGCAAACCAGAAAGAGGCTGAAAAGTAGACGATGGCAAGAATTAGCGTATCTGCGGATGTCAGGCTGAAGCGCCGACCGAGAACCTCGAATGTGGAAGAGATTTTTATTGAAAAGGACCCCAACGCCAGTGCGGTATCGAATGGCAACAGCAAGGTCCCCATCCCAAGCAGGAATGCAACCCCACTCCCGATGCCGGCAATCACATCCCTGCGCGGGATGAAGCGGATCAAAATGGCAACCAGGATGGGCAGGCCGATCCAGATGATTGGAGCATTCATGTCCGATCGTCTCCCGCAGCAGCTGATAGGCTCAGCAGATAGGCTCCCACCAATGCCAATCCAACATCAACGATTGCCAGCATGGCTGCAACCAGGATGGACGCCTCAACAGCCGCATATAACAGTTCGAACCCTGCCAGGATGGTCAACAAGGAAACGATCACGCGTGAATGCTGGCTTGTCATCCCGAGATGGATCAAACCCATTCCGATTGCCAGGATGCCCCCCCAAGCCACCGGAAGTGTGATGATGCTTAAACGGCTGGAGATGGCCGGTGCGATGGCTGCGGTTGCGGCCAGGATCAGGCCGGCTGCGAGGAGCCGGAAGATGCGTCCTTGCGACCATAACTCCTCATCGGGTAATTTGACTCCTGTGGTTAGCCTGGTCATACCCAGGATAACGCAGCCCATCCAGCCGGTGATCAATTTGATCGCAGACATTCCCAACGGCCAATAACGGATGACCAGGCTGAAGATGCCAAAGTGCAGGACAGCCAGCATGGACAGCCGCCAGCGCCAGTCGCGGCTTACCAGGAGGCTTGTAGAAGAGATCATGATGATAGCTACTGCAACCCAGTTGAAAATGTTCATTAGTTCTTATCCGGCTTGAACGATCAGCGAAACCAGTAAAACCAGGATGACCAGCGACCAGAGAATTCCACTCTCGCCTTCGAGTTGGGCGGCAAGCGTATTGCCAATGCGGGCCAGCAGACGATACAGGGACCATAACCAACGGTATAGCCAAGCCAGTCGAAAGAGGTTCAACCAGGTTGTGGGGCGGGAGGCTGGCTGAAGCGTGTAACGGCCTCCCCGCTTGATGACCAGCCAGGCAATTCCGATGGATAAGGCAACCCCTGGCAGGCTTGCCCACCAGCGGCCGATGGTGGCAGAACCAGCCCATCCCCAGATGCCGAGCAGGAGCATAAACAGGGCGAGCAAACCCAGCCCCAACGGGTAGATCCCTTTCGCCCACCGGGGAAGGGATTCGAAGGCACTTTCGCCCGGGTGGAGGCTGTGTTTGATGACCCCTGCCATGAGCAAAGCCTGGCCGGGCAGGTGGGTCAGCCAGTACAGCCAGAAGGTTGACTGTGTCCCATCCCACCCGGGAGCCGTCAGGCTGAATGGTAAAGCGGTTGTCGCGAAGAATGCGATGAGGGGGAGCCACAGCAAGCTTTTTTGCCTTGCGGAGTAAAGGAAAAGAAGGCTGCCCCCCATTACCAGCGCAATTCCCCAGGCGATACTCCCAACCGGGTTGCCGCTCAAGGCGGCGCCAATCGAGAGGGAACCCATGCCGAGCAGCCAGAAGGGACGGCCGGTTAGTTCTTCAGCAGAGCGCACCCACATCCAGCCGGCGTAAAGGGCAGCCAGGGCTGTCATGATGAGCAGGATGGATGTTGGGGTGGAGCCCATCAGGTTTGCGGGGAGATGCCCGAGAAGAACCAGGCTGGATGCAGCCGACACCAACCGAAGGGTCGACCCAAAGCCGCGCCGCAGGCCGGCTTCCTGGTAAGGCAGGTGTAATGGCAGCACACCCATCCGGATGCCCACTGCCAGGAGCAGGAAAAGCCCGGCTTGTTGTGGGATCTGGCGAATATCCATAAGGGAGCCGGGCGCTGTTACGATGGCCCATATCACCAACCCAATGCCGGCCATACGGGTTGCATAAGCGATGACAACACTTTCGCTTTTTTCACCACCTACAGATATGAGGCCTACGATCAATTCGCTGAAATCCAGGGCTGCCCAAGCCAGCAAAATTGAAAAGGCATTATTTGAAGTTACTGCCAGCAGGCCAAAGGCTGTCAATAACAATATCCCGCCCCAAGCCAGCGGGTCGCGCCCTTCGCGGACAACGGACGTGATGATGACTGCCGTTGCCAGCGTAATGAGCGCTAACGCGTAAGGCCATGACAAACCATCCACCAGCCAGGCCAGGGTAAAAATCATCGGCGTATCCAATTCCATGCTGAGGGGTGCAAACATGATGGGCAACTGGAATCGCCACAGGAACACGCTGATTGTGGCTGCCAATGTTCCTCCAGTTGCGATCAACCAGAAGAAACGGAAACCCGGGCGAACCTGGCGCAGGATGAACAGGGCTAAAGCCGTCAGGAGCAAAAACAGGAATGGCAAGATGATGAACATGCGTGCAGCAATTGTATCAAATCTGGCCTGTTTCTGTGGTTCGAAGGTACAATAGCGTTCATATTTTGCCTGGAGGAGGTTTGGATGTCTCGTTATTTGGTCATTGTCAACCCGGTTGCCGGGCGCGGTTTTGCCGGACGGAATATCCCTGTGATCGAGGAACAACTAAAGTTGTATCAATTGGATTACCGGATTGTCTCGACAGAACGCCCCTGGCATGCCGCCGACCTCGCCGAACAGGCCGCCCGCGAAGGGGTTGAGGTGGTGGTGGTCGCCAGCGGGGATGGCACGGCGAACGAGGTTCTGAATGGCCTGATGCGCGCCAGGAATGCCGGTTTCGATAAAACCGCCATGGGCCAGATCGCAGTTGGCACCGGCAACGATTTCGCCTATGGGATGGGTATCCCGGATGGGATCGAGATTGGCTGCAAGATCCTGGCGGAAAACTACCGCCGCCGCATGGATGTGGGATTGCTCAAGGGTGGGGATTATCCGGATGGCCGTTATTTCGGGAATGGGGTTGGCATTGGTTTCGATGCAGAGACTGGCTTTGTGGCGGCCCGGATCCGTTGGGTACGAGGCCTGCTGCTCTACCTGATCGCGGCAATCGAGACTGTTTTCATCTTCTTTAAGCCACCAACCGTTCGATTGGAATATGATGAAAAGGAGCTTACCCAGCCTTCCTTGATGATCTCCATCATGAACGGGCGGCGGATGGGCGGCGGCTTCTTCTTTGCCCCGAACGGCGACCCGGCTGATGGCACCTTTGATCTGTGCATTGCGGCTTCAGCCAGCAAGGGACGGGTTTTCCAGTTGATCCCGTATTTCATGAAGGGCACCCAGGCCACCCAGAAGGAAGTCACGATGGGCAAGGCGCGCAAGGTGGTGGCAACCGCGGTCTTGGGAACCATGCCGATCCACTGCGATGGCGAGACGGTCTGTTACGAAGGCAGCCAGTTGAGCATTGAGTTGCTGCCTGGCCAGATCGAATTCATCACCCAGAAGCCCGAAGTATAACGATTATGAACGCAGCAGGCCGCTTTCTCTGTGGCATGGTGCGCACCGGCACAAATGCAATGTGCCGGATCGAACGCAGCGCCCTCCAACAGGTTCCCAAGCAAGGGCCATTGATCATCGTGACCAACCATATCGGTTCACTGGAAGTTCCCCTCGTATTTGCACACTTGCAGCCCCGCCCCCTGACCGGTTTTGCAAAAATCGAAACCTGGGACAATAAATTAATGGGATGGCTGTTCGACCAATGGGAGGCGATCCCCATCCGGCGCGGCGAACTGGACCTGGAAGCGGTCCGGCGTGGGTTGAACGTGCTCCAGGCTGGGGGCATCCTGGCCATTGCCCCGGAGGGGACGCGCTCATACCACGGCAGGTTGTTGCGCGCCCGCCCGGGTGTGGTGCCGATCGCCCTGCGCTCCGGCGCGCCGATCCTGCCGCTGGCGCACTGGGGAGCGGAACAGTTTTCAACCAATCTCAAGCAGTTTAAGCGGACGGATTTCCATATCCGCGTCGGCAGGCTGTTCCATATCAAAGCCAATGATGGGAAGATGATGCGGGATGAGCGCCAGGAGATCGTGGATGAGATCATGGGCCAGATCGCCATCCTGATGCCCGAGGAATACCGGGGGGAGTATGCGGCTCACGCCAGTGCAACACCAAAACACATCCAATTCCTGGATTGAATGAAATCGGGCGACTGCGAGATCGCCCGATTTTTTTTATTCCTTCAACTCCCTGTCCGCCCTTTGCAGGATTTCATCCAGTTTTGCCGTGATTGCATCAGGCAGTGGATCGATGACCGGCCCAGCCAGGATTTCCTTCACCTTTTCACGTGCTTTCGAATACATGGTTGGCTTCCCAAGTTCGAGCCAGGCTTCGTGGGAATTGTAGTTGAGCAGGCTGGGGAAGAAGAATTCCCCGCCTCGGGGCGCCTGGCGGGTGCTCTTGCGGCTCAGGAAGTGCCCGCCCGGGCCAACGCTGGCGATATCCTCGAACAAATCTTTTCCTTCACTTGAGTCCACACCTTCCAACAGGCGCTGGCAATATCGGGCGATTTCGTGGTCCACCAGGTATTGCTCCAGCACCAGCAGTTGATCGCTCTCGATCTCTCCGAAACCCACGATGATTTCCGAGCCGGCCAGCACAGGCGGAATGGTGGTGACCAGTTTTTCGAGCACGGCTTCGGGCCCCGGTTGTTTGGCGTCTGCCGTGCAGCCGGCTGAAGTAGCGGGCAGGTTGTAGAAATGTCCCATCTCGGTCAACGCCGCGGACTGGATGCCCATCTCCGGCGTCCCGCCCAGGAATCCACCGGTGCGGAAATCCAGCGATCCGACCGCGCTGCTGTAGATCAGCGGGCGACCGGGATGCGCCAGTTGGTAGACGACCACCGATGAAAGCAGTTCCGCATTGGCCAGGGCGATGTTCGAGAACAGGCTGGCCGGGCCGGTTGTGCCTGCCACCGGCATGGGCATGAGCATGACCGGCACTTTCCATTGACCAAGTTCGAGATATGCATCCAGCATCGCGCCATCGTGCGAGAGCGGCGCAACCGGGCAATAGATGAGTGAAAATGCCTTCCTGCGCCGGACTTCCTCCTCGCTGCCCAGCAGGGCGACCAGCCCCTCCACAAGATAAGGCACCTGCTCGACCGTATGCAGCTCATGCTGACCGTGTTTGGAGCAGAATTTCGCCATTGTGAAGAATTCATGCAGGGGGCGTGAGCCACTGGCTGAATCAGATGCACAGGTAGGCGCCCAGGCCATGACGCCCAGTTCGAGGGTCTGGAAGAGGCGCGCCCCGTTTTCGATATCCTGGCGCGTCCCGTAGCGGCGCTCGCCGGTTTCGAAATCGAGGGCAAATGCAGCCGTGCCATCCATGCAATAGCGGGAGATCCCGGAAGGCATGGCATAATCATAGGCGGGATTGCGCGCGCCCAGCACAAGCTGCTTTGGGGATGTTCCCAACGCTTGTTCCACCAATTCGCGGGGGATGCGTGCAACCCTGGTTTCCCAATCCACCGAAGCCCCATGCTTACCTAAAATCTCGAGGGCTTTATCGCCGTGGTAACGCACACCGATTTCAGACAGGATGCGCAGGCTTAGGGAGTGGATGCGTTCCTGTTCCTGGCTGGAGAGGATTTCTGCCTTGTATTTCATGATTGGATTCTCCTGAGTTTACTGGAAAGGATAGAAATAAACGTTCGTTTCGCGCCGTGTGAAACCCAGCTTCCGATACAGCCGGTTGGCTGCTTCCCGTTGCGGGTTGGATGTGAGTGAAACGCCATTGGCACCCCCATCCCGGGCCAGGCGCAAGGCCTCCCGCGTCAACGCTTCGCCGATCCCTTTGCCGCGATAAGTGCCATCCACAACAACATCTTCGATGTGGGCGCGGGTGCCGGTTGGGACACGGTAAATAACGAGGGTCAGGAGGCCGGCAATTGTTCCGGTCTGATCCGGCCAGCGGGCGACCAGCAGGGTGCTGGATCCGGATGCCAGCAGGTCAATCAATTGTGCTTCAGTTGGCGGAGGGTTATTGGATGTCAGTTGTGGGATCAACTTCTGTAATGCGCTGAAGAGTTCCCCGGTTGCCTGGGTGGCGCGGGAGATGTGCATGCCCCAATTATAAACCTGTGATTGACGCCTGTCTTTGCTCACGGTAGAATGATTCCGAAAGGTGACAGGTATGGTCAAGATTATTCTTCGGAAGATGGAATACGAGGTCCGTCCCGGCATGACGCTGCTCGCGGCGCTCAAAAAGATCGATATCCTGCCCGAGTCGGTCCTTGCCACCCGGGATGGGGAATTGATCGAGGAAGATGAGATCTTGAAGGATGGCCAGGTGATCAAGCTGGTCGCGGTGATTTCCGGCGGTTGAGATGAAATGCAGGAAGTGTGGAGCCAAGGCATCGGTCAACATGCGCCATCACAAGCTGGCGCTCTGCAAGGATCATTACCTGGAATGGGTGCCGGAGCAGGCCGAGCGGTTTATCAAGAAATACCGTATGTTCACCCGTGACGAAAAAATATTGGTGGCGGTCTCGGGCGGCAAGGATTCGCTGGCATTGTGGGATATCTTACAGCGATTGGGATATACGGCGGATGGCCTGTATATCAGCCTGGGGATCGACTCTTCGACCTCCGCTTCGACGAACTCAGGGCGGCGGCTCAGAGCAAGTGAAGGGATCGGTTATTCAGCCGAGTCACAGCGCCTGGCAGAAAAGTTCGCTACCGAGCGCGTCCTGAAACTTCATGTTGTGGATATAAAAAGCGAATATGGAGAAACGATCCCAGAGATTGCCGGGCGCACCTGGCGCGGCAAGGAAAAGTTCTGTTCGGTGTGCGGACTGGCAAAACGCCATGTGATGAACCGCATTGCCCGCGACTTTGGTTATGATGTGCTGGCCACCGGTCATAACCTGGATGACGAGGTGGCGGTGCTCTTCAGCAACACACTGACCTGGCGGGGGGAGTACCTGTTGCGGCAATCGCCGGTGTTGCTCGAGACACAGGGCCTGGCGCGCAAGGTCAAGCCGCTGTGCCGCTTCCACGAGCGCGAGATGGCTGCCTATGCCCTGCTGCGCGGCATCGAGTACATTTACGAAGAATGCCCTTTTTCAGTGGGGAGTACATCCATCTATTACAAGGAATTGTTCAATAAAATCGAGAGTGATCACCCTGGCGCAAAGTTGTCTTATTACCTGAAATTCCTCGAAGCCCGCCAGGCCGGGTTATTCTCCGAGCGCGAGCAGGTGCAGCAGGAGTTGCATGCCTGTCCGCGCTGCGGGCAGCCGACCTCTGTGCCTGGAAAGTGTACGTTCTGCCGGATGATTGGAGAATGATGGTTCAGGAACGGCACTACCGATATTTCGATTGGATCATGGCCGTTTTCGTGACCGTGCTGGTGGTGAGCAATATTGCCTCATCGGCCAAGATCGTGGATTGGGG
>JBFYSM010000137.1:0-10181 GCA_041301605.1 Chloroflexota bacterium
GCGTTAGCTTCGGCACTGATGGTTTTTACACCACCAACGCCAAGTTCACATCGTTTACTGCTAGGACTACCGGGGTCTCTAATCCCGTTCGCTCCCCTAGCTTTCGCGTCTGAGCGTCAGAAATGGTCCAGAAGGCCGCCTTCGCCACTGGTGTTCCTCCCGATATCTACGCATTTCACCACTACACCGGGAATTCCGCCTTCCTCTACCACTCTCAAGCCCGGTAGTATTGAACGACCTCTCCCAGTTGAGCCAGGAGCTTTCACATCCAACTTACCGAACCGCCTGCACGCGCTTTACGCCCAGTAAATCCGGATAACGCTTGCCTCCTACGTGTTACCGCGGCTGCTGGCACGTAGTTAGCCGAGACTTATTCCTGGGATACTGTCCTTTCTCATCTCCCAGAAAAGTGCTTTACGACCCGAAGGCCTTCATCGCACACGCGGCGTTGCTGGGTCAGGCTTTCGCCCATTGCCCAATATTCCCTACTGCTGCCACCCGTAGGTGTATGGCCCGTGTTTCAGTGCCATTGTGGGGGGCCACCCTCTCAGGCCCCCTACCCGTCATTGCCTTGGTAGGCCATTACCCTACCAACTAGCTGATGGGACGCAGGTCCCTCCCGAAGCGCATTGCTGCTTTAGTCAAAGAGCCTCTAACCTCTATGACCACATGAGGTATTAGCAATCCTTTCGGACTGTTATCCCACACTTCGGGGCAGGTCACCAACGCGTTACTCACCCGTTCGCCACTAGGAAATCCTCCGTATTACTACAAAGGCTCCTCGTTCGACTTGCATGTATTAAGCACGCCGCCAGCGTTCATCCTGAGCCAGGATCAAACTCTCCGCAAAAAATATCACTCTTTCGAGTGTAAGTTACGGACTATGAACGACATGGTATTGACTTCCTATCACTCTTCAGTTGTTAAGGTCCTGTCAACTAAGCGGGCTGTATTCTACCCGCGACCCCTAAGGCTGTCAAGGGAAAAGAGACAAAAACGCCGATGTTTTTCCAACATCGGTTCGTCAGACTGCAAAACTTGCTGTCTTGTGTTTCTGACAGGAACGGTCTCTTCAGTTGTCAACGGTTTGTCTCAGATGACGAAACCGGGGGTAAGATTGTCTGACAACATTATCCCACGCGGATAGCATCTTGTCAAGAACGAAATGGCCTTTTCACGATTTTTTAAGATAATTCCTGCCGCCCCAACAATGCCCTCAAAAGGGTGTTCTGATCTGCATATTCGAGGTCTCCGCCGACCGGGAGGCCAAGCCCCAGGCGGGTAACGCGCACGCCAGAAAGTCTCAATTGCTGGCGAAGGTATAGCGCGGTAGCATCCCCTTCCATGCTCGGGTTGGTGGCGAGGATCACTTCGCGCACTTCCCCTCGAGAAACCCGCTCCAACAAAGGCCGGATATTAATATCGTCTGGACCTATGCCCTCGATTGGCGAAAGCAGGCCTTGCAGCACATGATAACGCCCGTTGAAGCCACCTGTTCGCTCGAAACTCAAGACATCCAGTGGATCTTCAACCACGCAGAGAACCGAGCCATCCCGTCGTGGATCATCGCAGACATCACACCGATCGCGACCAGCGGCAGTGATGTTGAAACATTCCTGGCAAAAATCGATCTTGGATTTCAGATCAGTCAACGCTTCTGCCAGTTGCGCTGGAATTTCTTCTGGCGCCCGCAACAGGAAGAAAGCCAGCCGCGAGGCGGTTTTCGGCCCGATGCCGGGCAGGCGTTCGAACGCAACAATCAAGCTCTCAATGGGTTCAGGAAGGAGCATGGTTTGTTCAGCTCTTGGTCATCAGAACTTGGCGCTTAGAAGGGAAGGCCGCCAGCCAAGGGGCCCATCAGGTTCTGTTGCAGTTCCCTCGATTGATCGAGAGCCAGGTTAACGGCAGAGAGCACCAGATCCTGGAGCATCTCTGCATCAGCATCTTCCAACAGTTCGGGGGCAATTTCAATGGATTGGCATTTCTGGTCACCGGTCATGATTACCTTGACTGCACCACCTCCTGCTGTGGCAGTCACTGTTTCCAGGGCCAACCGTTCCTGCGCTTCAGCCATTTGCTGTTGCAGACGTTGAAGCTGTTGCATCATTCCGCTTTGCCCGCCGCCTGGCGGACGATTGAATCCTTTTGCCATGCTTTACTCCTGTATATCCACGATTTCGCCGCCATTCTGCAATGCGGCTGCCACCATGCCATCCGGTTTGACATGCGGAGGGGCTGCTTTGGCACTTGTCACCACACAACGGACCGGTACTGCAACACCCAGAACTTCGGTGATGGCACGGCTGGTAATTTCGATTTGCTCGGGCTTATCCATTTTGGATTTGACCACTTCGCTCGAAAACCCCAAAACCAGGGTGCCATCCTTGATGCCCAACAATTTGCATGAGTTGAGCAAACCTTCCAAGGCAGGGTTTTGGGGCTTTATGATCGCCCGGATTTGCTTCCAGGATTTCGACACCTGCTCAAATGTGACACCCTTTTCGTGAGTGGTCTCATCCGGAACAACCGCGGGAACCGGTTCGGACTTCGCGATTTTTGTCTGTTGTGATGCTTGCGGTTTTATTGTCTTGGCCGGTTCTGCCACTTCCCGTGCGGATTCTGCCACTGTGGGCACTTCCATTGCCTCAGCAAGAGCAAGTTCAAGGGTCAGGGATGGCTGCCATCCGCCACGCAAGTCATTGGCCGCCGAATTGAACAACCGGATCATGCGCAGGAGTTCGGGAGCGGGAAAGCCCTGGGCATGGCGCCTGACCTGGGTACGCGCATCCGATGTCAGGTCCAGGCTCGCCTCGTTACCCATCTTTGCCAACAGCAAGGCGCGCAGGTAATCTACAATCTGGCGTGCCAACACCCTCGCATCTGTGCCGGAATCCAAAGCACTGTGGATGGCTTCCAGGCCGGGTGTAGGCGCTTGATTCATGATGGCATCCATCACATCGAAGACCGTCTGGCTGGCCGCGGTACCGAGCACCGTTTGAGTCAATCCCAGGGTGATCTTTTGCCCGGTCGAGGCCAGTTGATCGAGCAAGGAAATGGCATCGCGCATGCTGCCGGTGGCCTGGCGGGCGATCAACGTCAGCGCATCCTCGTCAGCATCCAGTTTCTCTTCCTTGACAATCTGGTTGAGTTGACCGGTAATCACCATCACCGGTACGCGCCGGAATTCGTGACGCTGGCAGCGGGAGAGCACGGTGGGCGGTATCTTGTGGATCTCGGTGGTTGCCAGCACAAAGATGGCATGCGCCGGCGGTTCTTCCAGCGTCTTGAGCAGGGCGTTGAAGGCAGATGTCGAGAACATGTGGACTTCATCGATGATGTAAACCTTGTACCTGCCCTGGTTCGGGGAAAAGTTGATCTTGTCGCGCAGGTCGCGTACATCCTCCACGCCGGTTTGGGAGGCAGCATCGATTTCGATCAGGTCGAGAAAGCGGTTCTCGTTGACGGCCTTGCAGTGTTCGCACTGGTTGCAAGGGCGGGCGGAGAGATCTTCGGCGAGGCAATTGACAGCCTTGGCCAGCAGGCGGGCGGCGGTTGTCTTGCCGGTGCCACGCGGGCCGGAGAAAAGATAAGCATGGGCAACACGTTCGCTCGCGACGGCATTCCGCAGCGTTTGGATCACGTGCTCCTGTCCAACAACTTCATCCCATTTACGGGGACGCCATTTTCGATACAGTGCTTGTGACATCGGGATCAGAACTCAATCTAAGGAATTTGATACATGGCACGCAATGTGCCTTGAGGATCGAATAAGGCTGCCGTCTCACCTGCTTCCCAAACAGGGGCGAGACGCCCCCAGTACAGGTCCACTGCAGAATTGGCGCCCGCCGAAGTATGAACCTGGATGGAGCCGCCTGGATACAAACTCAACTGCGGGAAGGTATAGATATTATCCTGATTATCCTGGAGAATCCAACCAGTCAGGATAACAGGCTCCGAACCGTTGTTCTGGATGAGAACCATTTCACTCTCAGCCGCGCCAGCCCCAACTACGCTCAAGATTTGCAGGCTGATCTCGCCAGAAGCGGTGGCAATGACTGGCAAGGAAGTGTTGCCGACCGGACTGCCAATCGTGCGGTGCGTGCGGTCATAGAAGAATAGGATACTTCCCGTTACGCAGGCAGATATGAAGACATTGAGCAGGATGAAGAAGAACAATTGGCGGCGCGATTTCATGCTGCCTGAATAATAGCATAAAACTGGGTGATGGGGAGAAACTTTAACCCTTCTGGCAGGCCAAGGCCACCCAATCCCCCATCTGCAATTGTTCGACCAGGCTCACCCCTTTTGACCTGGCTGCTTCAATGACGCTCCCTGCCTGTTCCTGTAAAATCCCGGAAAGGATGATCATCCCGCCCGGCAGAAGCAAGTCAGCCATGCCGGCCTCGAACAGGCGGATAAGGATGGGCGCAAGGATATTGGCCATGACGATGTGAGTTTTTTGGAAGGGAAATTCGCCTGCCAGGATTTCATCAACAGAACCCAATCCCAAGATGAATTCTTCGCCTATTCCATTTTGATCGGCATTCTCCCGCGAGGCCTTGATGGATGCTTCATCGATATCCACGCCGAGCGCGGATGTTGCACCCAGTTTCAGGGCGGCGATGGAGAGGATGCCGGAGCCGCAGCCGATGTCGATGACGGACGACGGATGATGGACAATGGGTGATGGTTTTTCATTTGGGGATGACAATTCACTATCAAAGATTCGTTCGATCAATTCCAGACAGAGCTGGGTGGTGGGGTGCGTCCCGGTGCCAAAGGCCATCCCGGGATCGATCCGGATGGGAATACGGGTATCATCCGGCGATTCCAGCCAGGAGGGAACGATGATGAGTTTCCTCCCCACCGGGATGGGCTGGTAGCGTTCCTTCCAGGCTTCCATCCAGTTCTGATCGGCAATGGGCTTGAACGTCAATGCTGGCAGAGGCTGGATCATCCCAAGGTAATACATCGCCTCTTCCAACTTGCGGCGTGTCTCTTCGATGTGTTCATCCACCTGCAGGTAGGCGCGGACGGTGATCGGGCCAACGGGTGTGCCTTCATCTTCATCGTTGATGAAGTTAACCGCCTGTTCAGTCGTGACGCCGTTGGGGGCAAAACGCGCCAACACATCGGCGACGGCTTCGGCGAGTTCACCGTTGACTGTGAGAGATACTTCGAGCCAGTTCAACTATCCCCCCAATGCCTCATTCAGCCAATCCAGGAAGCCCTTCTCCTGCGGCTTGACCGTCGTTCCCAGCGTTCCAGCCAACTTCTCGAACAGTTCACGCTGTTCCTTGGTAAGCTTCGTGGGGATCGCCACATTGACGATCACCAACTGGTCGCCGCGGCCCGATTTGCGAACATAGGGCACGCCACGCGCTTTGAGCGTGAATATCTTGCCCGGCTGCGTGCCGGCCGGGATCTTGATCTTCTCCTTGCCATCCACGGTGGGGACTTCGATCTCCGCACCCAGCACAGCCTGGGCAATGTTGATATCCAGGTTGAGCAGGATATCGTTCTCGCGCCGTTTGAAGAACTCGTGCCCCTTGACGCTGATCACCAGGTACAGGCTTCCCTGCGGCCCCCCATTGGTGCCTGGTTCCCCCTCACCGGACAGGCGGATCTGGTTGCCATTATCCACGCCAGCCGGGATGGGAACGATCTTCTCGACCGTCTTGCGTTCCAGCCCGCTCCCGCGGCAGGTATGGCATGGTGATGTGATGACTTCCCCGCGCCCGTTACAGGTTGGGCAAGTGGTGGTCTGCATCATCGAGCCGAAGATGGTCTGGCGCACCTGGCCTACCTGTCCACGTCCATTGCATTGCTGGCAGCGTTGAGGGGAGGTGCCAGGTTCCGCCCCGGAACCGCGGCAGGAGCTACACACTTCATTGCGGGTGACCTCGATCTCCTTGTCGACGCCAAAAACGGCTTCTTCGAAGGTCAATGTGACCTGTAATTGCAGGTCGCGCCCGCGGCGCGGGCGATTGGCACGCGCCGCACCACCGCCGAAGCCAAACCCGAACCCGCCCAGGATTTCCTCGAAGATATCAGAAAAATCCATACTGGCAAAGTCGGGCATGCCGCCCATGTCGCCCAGGCCGGCGCGTCCATACTGGTCATAGCGGGCGCGCTTTTGCGGGTCGGACAACACGCCATAGGCTTCGTTGATCTCTTTGAATTTCTCCTCGGCGTTTTCCTCCTTGCTCACGTCCGGGTGATACTGGCGCGCCAGTTTCCGGAAGGCGGTCTTGATTTCATCGAGGGATGCATTCCGGGGAACACCCAGGATTTCGTAATAATCGCGATTGGTCATCTATTTGCTCAATACAGGTTCCGATGGCAGGATGTCCGTGAGGAGATGCTAACCATCTTTGACTTCACCATCCACCACATTATCATCAGGGGGAGTATCTGTTCCGGCTTCAGTGGAACCGGCTTCGGATCCGGCTTGCGCCGCCTGCTGCTCGTACACGAAGGTGCCGATCTTCTGCACAGCCTGGCTGAGCGCATCCACCGTTTTACGGATGGCCGGTTCATCATCACCATCTTTTACTTTCCGGACCTCATCCATCGCCGTCCGAACTTCAGTTTTGATCTCATCCGAAACTTTATCACCATGCTCACTCAACACTTTTTCAGCAGCGTAGAGGGCATTGTCAGCCGTATTCCTGGCATCGATCAGGTCACGGTGCTGCTTATCTTCAGCGGCATGGATCTCTGCTTCCTTGCGCATCTGCTCGACTTCCTCCTTGGAAAGCCCTGAAGAAGCGGTGATGGTGATGTGCTGGCTGCGGCCAGTGGCTTTATCCGAGGCGGTAACTTTCAGGATGCCATTGGCATCGATATCGAAGGTGACCTCGATCTGTGGGATACCGCGCGGCGCAGGCGGGATGCCATCCAGGATGAACTTGCCCAGCGACTTGTTATCCATCGCCATCGGGCGTTCGCCCTGCAAGACGTGGATCTCCACCTGGGTCTGGCTGTCACTTGCCGTGGAGAAAACCTGGCTCTTGCGGGTGGGGATGGTGGTATTGCGCTCGATCTGGGGAGTTGCCACACCACCTAGCGTCTCGATCGCAAGCGTCAATGGCGTAACATCGAGAAGCAGGATATCCTTCACTTCACCGCCCAACACACCCGCCTGGATGGCTGCGCCAACGGCTACGACTTCATCTGGATTTACACCCTTATGGGGCTCTTTGCCAAACAGCCGACGCACCGCTTCCTGGACAGCCGGCATGCGGGTCATACCGCCAACAAGCACCACCTCGTTGACAGCCGCGGGAGTCAGCTTTGCATCGGCGAGGGCCTGCTTGACAGGTCCCAGCGTGCGTTCCACCAGGTCGGCCGTCAACTGCTCCAGCTTGGAGCGTGTCAGGGTCATCACCAGGTGTTTCGGGCCGGATGCATCGGCTGTGATGTAAGGCAGGTTGATCTCGGTCTGCATCATGGTTGAGAGTTCGATCTTGGCCTTCTCGGCAGCTTCCTTCAGGCGCTGTACGGCCTGTTTATCGGGGCGCAGGTCGACGCCATTATCTTTCTGGAACTCCTGGATGAAATGATCCATGATGCGCTGGTCGAAATCATCGCCACCCAGGAAGGTATCGCCGCTGGTGGACCGCACCTGGAAAACCCCTTCGCCCACATCCAGGATGGAAATGTCGAACGTTCCACCGCCCAAATCGTACACTGCGATGATCTCGTTATCCTTTTTGTCCAATCCATACGCCAGGGAGGAAGCCGTCGGCTCGTTGATGATGCGCAACACTTCCAACCCGGCGATCTTGCCGGCATCCTTGGTGGCATTGCGCTGGGCATCGTTGAAATAAGCCGGGACCGTGATGACAGCCTGGGTGACCGTCTCACCGAGATAAGCCTCAGCATCGCGCTTGATCTTGGCCAGGATCATGGCCGAGACTTCCGGCGGGGAATATTCTTTTTCATCCAAAATGACACGCATATCCCCGTTTTCAGCCGTTGTAACGGTATAAGGGACGCGCGGCAGGGTACGCTGCACTTCGGGATCTTCGTATTTCCGCCCCATGAAACGCTTGATGGAGAAGATGGTATTCTGTGCATTGACGATGGCCTGGTTGCGGGCCACCCGCCCCACCAGCCGTTCATGGTTCTTGTTCACCGCAACCACGGATGGAACCAGCCGCTCCCCCTCCGCGGATGGGATCACAACCGGCTCGTTGCCCATCATCACAGCACAGACTGAATTGGTTGTACCCAGGTCGATCCCGATGATTTTAGCCATTATAAGAGTGCTCCTGTGTCAAGTATCAAGTTTTCCAGTGTGATAAGTTCGTGACACGCTTCGGCGTTCACGCTGCAACCCTGACCGCTGCAGGCCGGATCACCCGCTCACCCAACATATACCCCTGGGTTACCACATCAATAACCTGCCCGCTCTCATGGTCGTCGCTGGGTTCCTGTGAAATTGCTTCGTGGAAATTAGGATTGAACATCTGACCTTCGGCCTCGATCCGTTTCAACCCTTTCGCTTCCAGGATTTTCTGTAGTTTCCGATAGATCAGTTCGATTCCTTCCGTCCAAGGTTCAGAAGGCTTATCGCGCAGGGCGCGTTCCAAGTCATCTACTACAGGCAAATACTCCTTGAGAATATCGCCGACTGCCATCTGGTACATCTGTACGCGTTCAGCTTCCATCCTGCGTTTATAGTTGGTGAAATCAGCCAGCGCACGCTGCCAACCATCCTTATATTCGGCTGACTGGGACAATGCCTCTTCCAACTGTTGCTTGAGGGACGCGATCTCGCCTTCGAAACCAGAGCCCTGGACGGGTTCCGTTTCGACAGTCTCCTCCCCACCCGGATTTTGAGTCTCACCGTATGATTCGACGGGTTGTGCCTTATTCTTTTCCTTGCTCATGCTTCATCATCTCCAACCATGGTTTCTGATACCAGGCCGCTCAACAGGTCGGCCATAAAGCGGACTGTGGGTACCGTACGGGTATAAGGCATCCGCATGGGGCCAAATACGCCCAGCGTACCGGTGGCCATCCCCGGGATGCCATAGCGAGCCAGCACCACTGAACACTGGCGTAATTCTTCCCACTTACCTTCGCCGCCGATCAATACCTGCACCCCACCCACGTTGCTGCTGTTCATCGTGCGGCTCAACAGATCCTGGAGCAGAGAACGCTCCTCGAAAAGGCGGATGGCACGGCGGGCGTCATCTGATTCGAGAAATTCCGGCTCCGATAGGACATTGGTCAATCCATCCAGGAAAATCTCGCCAGAGACTTGCGCATCCCCGCGTGCCATATCCTGCAAAACAAGAGTCAGGATATCTTTCTCCAGCGCCTCCCAAGGAGATGCCATGGCGGTAATCTCCTCGGTTGTCTTCCCACTACAAACCTGGTTCAAACGGTTGGCCGCCGTGCTCAATTGACCCTGCGAGACCGGCTCCGCCAATGTAAGGATTTGCTGGCTGACTTCCCCTCCCACCAGGACCAGCACCATCAGCACCTGGCGCCCTTGCGTGGAGATCAATTCGAGGTGCTTGTAGCGCGACCGTTCAGCGTGGGGGGCAGTGATCAATGATGCCGCCCGCGATTGGTGCGCCAGGATGGAGGCGGCCAGCGGCATCCACTGTTCCATATCCTGCCGGGCCTGGTAGAACTGGTGCGTGATGGTATGGCGGGTCGGCTCTGGCAGGGCGGTGTGATAAACGAAATGGGTGACGAAATAGCGATAACCATCCTCGGTGGGGACGCGCCCGGCCGAGGTGTGCGGTTGGCGCAGGTATCCGGTTTCGGTTAATACCACCATCTCGTTGCGTACGGTGGCCGGGCTGAGGTCGAGCTTATAGCGCTCAACCAGGTTCTTCGAGCCAACTGGTTGGGCTGTCTCGATATACTCGCGCACCAAGAGGGTGAGGATCAATCGCTGGCGTTCGGTCAGGGTTTCCATAATATTCTCAAAGTTAGCACTCTCTTGCCGAGAGTGCTAAAACAACGAAGATAATCATACCATGTTCCTTTAACCAGCGTCAATAAGAGGAGTGTTAGAAAAAGGCGAAATGAGCATCGTGACCCACCGCCTACACTTCGCTCGCCTGCGGAAAGAGAAAATCGCTACTTCTTTTTCTTGTATCATCTCAATAACTTGGGGGGGCGGGGGGGGGGGGGGGGGGGGGGGGGGGGGGGGGGGG
>JBFYSM010000367.1:0-8361 GCA_041301605.1 Chloroflexota bacterium
CTGTCCTCGTTCACATAAACGTGATCCTTGAAATACACATGCAGATCATCTCGTTTCAGGATGAGATCCCTCCACCATTTCCCGCGCGCCCGGAAGGCTTTTTCCAGGCTCTTCCGCAGATTGGGGCGATAGAGAAAGACAATGATGGGGTTTAGTTCGCTAATGCTCTCCACCACCTGAGCATAATAAGAAGCGATATCATCGTCATTCCAGATGCTGTGGATGAAATAGCGGTCATAGGCATGCAAAAGACATCCTTCCGTAACGCAAACTTTCCCGGAGGCTTTAATCGACTCTCGAAATGCCTCCCATTTCTTCAACATCCCGATCCTGTTGCGTTCCATGCCTTCCGCCGTACCCAGCTCCCCAAAGTTGAATTCTCCATGGCGGATGGGGTGGTTCTCGCACTCTTCATGCAGCCAATAGGCATCCTGATCCAGACTGAGCTGTTGATACACGCTTTTCGATATACTGGATTTCCCGACGGATGAGGGCCCGCCAACGATGATCAGTTTTGTTCTCATTTGGATTCTCCGTAGATTTTGTCAATTCTTTGCGTGCGATTTGAGATTTTCATGACAACACCTCATCAGTGATCAATGGTTCTTTTGCGCCAGGTGCATCTCCATCCATGCCAGGATGCGCTCCATGACATCCAGCAGCAATTTCGGCTCCGAGGGGACATGCCCGGTGCGGGGGTAGATCACCATCTGGGTGGGGATGCCGCGGCGCTTGAGCGCATTATGGAATTCATATCCCTGCCAGATGGGCACGCGCTGGTCGTGTTCTCCGTGCAGGATCAGGGTGGGGGTGGTCACCCGGTCGGCGTGGGCGATGGGGGAGCGCTCGAGCAGCAGGTCCGCCACCTCCCAGACCTCACCGCCGAAGTGGCTGGGCAGGAAATCGGGAGAGTCGTGGCCGAGGGCATAGCTGACCAGGTTCGTCATCCCGGAGCCAATTGCGGCCGCTTTGAAGCGTCCCGTCTGAGTGATGGTAGTTGCGGTCAGGTAGCCGCCGAAACTCCAACCGGTGATGCCCAGGCGCTCCGGGTCGGCCACGCCAAGTTCGATGACATGATCGACGCCCCCGAGCAAATCCTGAACATCCTTCCCGCCCCAGTCGCGGAAATTGGCTCGGCGGAAAGCTTTGCCGTAGCCGGTGCTGCCGCGATAGTTGCAGCGCAGGGTGGCATATCCTTTGGCGGAAAAGGCGGCGATGGGGCCATAGAAGGACTGCATGCCGATGAAGAACTGCTGCCAGGCAATGGCTGGCCCGCCATGCACGCTGACCAGGAGCGGATAGCGCCTCCCCGTTTCGTAATCGACCGGGTAAGTCAGCAGCCCTTCGATCTCCAGGCCATCCACCGATCTCCAGTGGATGACTTCCGTACGACCAATGGGAACCTGGCGGAATTCAGCGTTGAGGTGACTCATCTGTATCGGCTCACCCTTATCCAGCGAGGTGAGGAAGGCTTCCACCGGTTCCGTGGTCTTCTGGAGTGTGAAGCCGAGGAAGCGACCGGTGCAGTTCAACCGGGCATTTTCGATGCAGCCATCCGGTTCGAGCAGCACCACGGGCGGGCTGCCATCCACGGGCAAGGCACACAGGCGTTGGCGCGTGCCGCAAGCCTCGAGGAAGTAAATCCACTTTCCATCTGCCGACCAGCCCAGCAGATCCGGGCGGCGGTCATGGGTATCCGCCAGGGGATATCCCGGGCCTCCTTCGATGGGAAACAGGTACGCCACCGATGACCATTCCCAGACGGGATTATCGTAAACCTTACAGGCCACCCAGCGCCCGTCAGGTGAAATGGAAGGATCGAAAGCCATTGCCCCCTCAGGACCCAGGGAATGGATCGAGCCATCCTCCAGGTTCAGGCATGCCGTGCGGATGCTCGGCATTTCGTTCGGCGATGGGGAACGGGAATGGGAGAAGACGATCCGCTTACCATCCGGCGACCAGGCATAGGCCCCCGGGCCTTCCGGCGCGCCCACGTTCAGGTCGCTCCCAGTCAACGGACGCCCGCGCGAGGTTCCGCGCGAAAGTTCAGTTAGCGAAACCAGGTACAGGCGTTGGTTCTTCATACCCTGGCCGGCGATGCGGGGGCCATCTTTCTCCCCGGTGGATCCAGAATCGTCCGCGGCCGTGAAGGCGATCATGCTCCCATCCGGCGACCACTTAAAACTACTGACGCCCGCGGGAACATCCGTCGCCTGCTGTACATTTCCTGTTCCCAACGAGTACAACCAGACGTTTTTTTGCGAGAGGAAGGCAACGAATTGACCGTCGGGAGACCACTGGGGACCAAACGAGGAGCATTCGCCCGCGGTCAACCGGAGGGGTTGGCTGCCCTCCGGATCGGTAAGATAAACCTGGGACTGAAACTCGCTTTGGTAGGAGGTCATCACCGCCTGCATGACCGTGAAAGCGAGGCGCCTGCCATCGGGCGAGACATCCAGGCTCGTGATCCGTTGGATGGCGAGAGTGTTAATGGGGGACCATTGCTTGTCAGTCAAAATCATGGGTTTTTCCTCTCCGTTTCATCTGAATCATCCATAAGCAGATCCAACTCTTCTCCCATCAAGTGATGCATAAACCAGCGGTAGTTTTGCAGCATGAGAGCATAGCATTCTTTGGGTTTGAAAATTCCGTGACCTTGACCGGAAAAGATTACCAGAACTGTTTGAATCCCGCTCGCTTTCAAAGCCCGGTACATTTCCATGGCGCTGATGAGGGGGACGCGCGGGTCGTTTTCACCATGTTGGAACAAGATGGGCGTTTGGGCTCGTTGGACGGCGCTGATCGGGGCCGATTTGTCGAACAATGCCTTGTTTCTGAAGGGATCGCCAGAAAGGAGAATGGCTTGAGGTTCATCGGACCCCCCGCGATAAATTCGCCAATCGGAAAGTGCCGCACCTGCACTGGCTGCCTTGAGACGGTTGGAATGCATGGCCGCGAACGCGCTGATATAGCCACCCTGGCTCCAACCCATGCATCCGATCCGGGTCTCATCCACGAACCCTTGTGCAACAAGCTGGTCAATCGCTGATTCGATATCCCACAGGTCACCAACGCCCAAATGATCGAAATTCAATGCCAGAAATTCTTGTCCCCTGCCAAGAGAGCCGCGATAATTGGGTTCCAGGATCAAGATATCTTTATTGAGAAACTGGACCGTAGGATAGAAATAGCGGTTATTGTTTTCGATCAAAATCAAAGGTGAAACAGCCGCCGGCCCGCCATGAACGTTGAAGATCAAAGGATATTTCTTGCCCGGATCGAAATTCGAAGGCTTTCGCAAGACCCCCTCGATTTCAGTCCCATCTTTGCTAGTCCAATGGATCGTCTCCGCGGTTCCAAAATCCCAGCCGGAATATTGTTCGTTAAAACTTGTGATTCGCTTCAGATCCCAGCCCTTCGATGCTGGAGAGCCATAATAGATTTCAGCGAGCCTGGTTGCTGAGGCCGCGCGCAGGGAAATCTGGGCAGCCTCATTCAGGAAGAAAGCCTCCGGTGACAAACCTTGCGTATCCCACACCTCGATTTCGCCGTCTATCGAAAGCCTGGCGATTTCGCAATTGTTTTTATTCCAATAACTAATAAAAATACCCTGTTTGGTCCAGGAAACATTCAAGGGTTCCTGATCGAGGGACTTAGTGAGACATACAAGATGTGATTCCAGATCCTCTGTCTCCAACGCCTCCCTGGGGATGGTCAAGTCGAGCAGCCAGAGATCAGATTGAATGTGTTCGCCAGGGCCGCCTTCTTTGTACAGAACGAGCATCCCGGCGCCATCCGGCGAGATCGCCTTGACCTGGGCGCCTTTGGGAAGTCCCAGTCTGTCTGCTCTTACACCGAGGGCAGGGCTTCCTTCGTTACTAAAGATCGAATCGGGATCGAATTCGATCCTGAAGCAATCCGTGACATCCCGGCAGAATTCATCCTCGTTGCTCCGGCAGTTGATAAAAACGGAGTCCCCGTTGGGGGAAGGGGTGACGGATTCGATCTGGAAGGGCTTTTCCAGCGACCCGGTTAGATTGATAACGGGTTTTGTGTGCTGATCACCTTCCGCATGAGGTCTCCCTGAATTTCGCCGGTAATCCAGCATTTTTTTCCTGTCAGCATAATAGAGCTCGGTAATGCTTTCTTGTTCTCCTGCGATTTTGAAGTGCCCAAATTTGCCTTCCCGGATGGCCAGGTTGTCGGGAATTCTTCTGGCAGTATAAAGAAACCCGTTTGCAAAAGGCTCGAAGGTTTCGATGCCCCCGGCGTGATCTGTGATCTGTTGACCTGTGCCCGTCAACCCCTCGAAGATGTATATCTGAAAACCAGCCTCCCCCGCAAGTTTTAGCAGCGCCAGGGTCTGATGATCAACCCAGCGCACCTGCGAGATGACATCTTCGGTGACGAACGGGTAAGTTTTATTTGTCTGGGTATCGAAGAGATGAATGGAGGCCTTCACCTGGTTATCCCTGAAGTTGTCGAGATACATCAAACTATAGACCACTTTATCGCCAGCGGGATTGATCCTCCCTCCGCCTACGATGGGGATTTGAAACATATCCTTGATCCCTGGTTTATACCTTTCGGTCACAACAGCCATGTTTACTCCATTATTCTGTAGCGAAGTTAGCGTAAGATCCCGGGTTAACTGACTTATCCTGGTTGGCTGACGAGGAGGGTCTTCAGCCCTCCAGCGCCGGAGTCTGGTACACCGCCGGGTGTTCGGATGGCAGTTTCTTCCACATCCGGTCGACCAGGCGTAGGATCCCGGGACTTCCGGCGCGCCCACGTTCAGTTCGCTCCCGGTCAACGGTCACCCGTGTGAAGGTCCTCGCGAGATTTCCGCCAATGAAACCAGGTACAGGCGTTGGTTCTTCACCCCCTGACCGACGATGCGCGGACCGTCTTTCTCCCCGGTGGGTTCAGCATCGTCCGCGGCCGTGAAGGCGATCATGCTCCCATCCGGCGACCATTTGAAGCTGCTGACGCCTGTCGGAACTTCTGTAAGCTGACGCGTGTTTCCCGAAGGCAGGGATATCAGCCAGATGTTATTCCGTGACAGGAAGGCGATGGAGCGTCCATCCGGGGACCACTGCGGGGCAAAGGACGATATTTCCCCTGTGGTCAATTTCCTGGGCGGCTCGCCGTCTGACTCGGCCAGATAGATCTGGGAAAGGTAGCCATTCTTCTTGGCGATCATCTCAGCCTGCATGACCGTGAAGGCGAGGCGTTTCCCATCCGGCGAGACAGCCGTGCTTATGATCCGCCGGATGTTGAGGGTATCTTGAGGTGACCAGTGCTTGTCAGCGATTGCCATGGGTTTGTATCCAGGAATGAGTTTTTTAGCCGTGATTTTCTTTGATCGGCAGCCAGCGGGAAGTGTAGAATTTTGTCCACAGAATCATCAATGTTGTTGGGACAATGCCGAACGAAAAGATAATGCCGTACACGACCTGTATCTCAACAGAGGCCCACATTTGCAAGTAACCGAGCAGCGAACTGATGAACGCGTTCCCCAGGTAGTGGACGATCATCGATGGCAGAAGGCTGCGCGTCCTGACAAATACATATCCATAGAACAGGCCGATGATGAAAGCCCAGGCAACCTCTCCCAGCACCCAGACAAGGTCCGCCCCATTCGTCAGGTTGAGCAGGTGCATCAGCCCGAAAACAATGGAAGAGAAAGTGATGGACTTCCATTCCGAATACTTGTTCAGGAAAAGGGTCAGGATGATGCCCCTGGATCCCACCTCCTCCAGAGCGCCTGCAATGGAGAAGAGGAGGCTCGCCGAATTTGGGGCGAGGTTCCTGGAGAGTTCGAAGACCATCCTGATAAATCCCCAGGTGACGGGCTTCCCTTCGAAGAGCCGGTAGACAAACGACGCCGCGACCTGCGACAGCGCCAGGATCAGGTAACAGGAAAGCGCCAGCAGCATCAGCCGGAAGAATGGCCGGATCCGGGTAAGCCCGATATCATCCAGGAACTGCCGGTATGTCCTTTTCCCTTTCGGGAGAAGCAAAACAAAAGGCGCGATGATGAGGCTGGAGATGATCTTGAACGAGCATTCCTGGGCGAGCGAACCCGCCAGAGAACTCCCGGACAAGCCGATCCATTTAAAGATCACCATACCGGTGAACCCGATGGTGAGCACCGTTGTCACCACGAACGCCACAAGTGCCAGCCAGGGATGTTCGTGAAGCTGGAAGTTCTTCTTGCTTTGGACATTTTTGTTATTGGATTCCATCGTTTTTTCCTCCACGACTTAGTCACCACCCGGCGGCCAGGGTTCGCTATCGAACGCGTCCCCTTTGGCCAGTGGATGAGGGTATTCGTACGGCACATAGCCGGGTTTGGGTTCGGTGAAGTAATCCCGGCCGGCCTGGATGAAGCCGACCCCGGTCTCGTCAACCCTGGGCTCTATCAGTTCGCCAGCTGTGCTTTGATTGCTCCAGAGGTACAGATCCTGCACCTGGTCAAAAGCCGGATATTCCGCCTTTAGGCTTTCGGGGGTGCCCCATTCCAGGATGAGCAGGATGGGATTTTCATACCCCTCGATCGTGTTCTCGAAGATAACCCCTGCCCCGCCGCGGATCCCGACCCCGCACCAATCATATCCCGGTTCTTCGATCACGTTTTGATAGATTTCCACGTACCGCGTGCCGCGGGCGTTGCCATACCCCATCCCGTGCGCATCAACCGCACAGGCGACCGCGCTTTGCAGCACCTGGTTATAGCGGAAGACATAATGTGCCCCGGCGCTGGCTGCGATGGCGTGCCGGTTGGCGACGAAGAGACTATCCTCCACGAAGACCGCTTGCGCCCCGCCTGGCGTAAGTTCGGCGGTCCAGTTGTCCTCTCCATAGACCGCCACGCCGTATCCCAGGTTATCGATGCCGCTTTTGAAGTTTTCCACGAAGATGGCATGGTCGATCACCCCGCTGGAGTCCCCTTCCACGCGCACACCTGCCCAGCCGAAGCCCTCGAAGTAGCAATGATCGATCCGGAAATCCTGCACATCGGAGATGAGGATTCCATAATCCTGGCCGATGTCAGTCGGGTCGCGCACGCCAGCCAGCGCCAGGCCGGAGATCTGCGTTCCAACGGGAGCATCCTTTCCGCCGCGCACTTGCAGGATGGGCTCCCAGTACGTGCGTTCTGGGTCGCGATACAGAATGGTCTTATCCGCCCCCGCGCCCACGAGACGGATGCCTGGCGGTAGGTTGACGGTCGAGGTTATGCGGTAGCAGCCATCCGGAAGGGATGCCAAGCCACCCGGGCCGGCGGCGTTCACAATCTGTTGGATATCGCCCGAATCCCCACCAGGACAAGATGTAGGATCTGCCAGCCGGGCAGCGATCGTCCGCTGCAAGGAGGAGGCAGGATGGTCGCCGCGCCCAGTATTGCAGGTGGACAGACTCAAAGCCATTGCGGTTAATCCAACCAAGAACATCATTTGGGTTGTGCGTTTGATATTCACTATCGCTCCGTTCTCTCGAAGGCTTGAACTCGACTTTCCTGGCTTGATTAGGCATCTCGAATGAAGATCACAAAGGGTACATCGCTGTGGGTGGCGATAAAGCGCTGGACAAGCACATATCCAGCCTTCTCGCAGGCGCGCTGAGCTCGAAGGTTGAATGAAGCCACCGTAGCCCGAAATGCTCGGGGGGAGAACTCTGCTCTTGCAAAATCCATTGCTGCACGAATGATCTGAGGCCCCAAGCCATGACCGGTGAGATCTGGTCGCAAACCTCCACCCATGTCGAGTGCGTCAGTACTATAGTCACCACCAGGCACGCGGGCATCTTCACCAAAGCAGCGAAATGCAACAAAGGAATCTTCCTCATCGAATACTGAGAAGTAGTGGTATGCCGGGTTCAAGTAGCTGTTGTGGATCAAAGACTCGAGTTGCGTTGAATCGTGGTTGTAGAAATCATAGGGTGGCTCATAACGCCAACTCAAAACCATGCGTGCGCATGCCTCTGTCATAGGCTTGAATTTAAAAGATGTTGGTAATGGTATTGTGTTCATTATGCATTACTGCCCGTTCTCGAGAAGATATTGGATTGCAGCCTCCAGTTGGGCATCGATCCCCTGCAGAAGTTGCTGACGATCCAGGGTTACTGCGATATCCGGTACGACGCCGTTGTATTCCAGGATACGCCCATTCATCGTTTGCCCCTGGGCAACGGGAATCATCAGCACAATGCCATGGGGCAGAGCCTTGATCTCTCCCACAAGACAGCTGCCTGCCGTTTGCGAGCCAACGATCGTCGCACGGCTCAATGCCTGCAGGCTACCAGAAAATTCCTCAGTGGAGGAGGCGCTGTGCTCATCAACCAGGATCACCACTTTGCCTT
>JBFYSM010000145.1:0-5195 GCA_041301605.1 Chloroflexota bacterium
GCCCGGTAACCCTCAGTCGCAGCCTGGCGAGCCAGTTGCGTGGTATGACGGCCATTCAGGGTCTCTGCCACTTCGACCCGCCAACCGGCGGCGCGCAAGGTGCGGATGACCCCACCGATGAACGGGGACACGGAGAATCTCCCAGCAGCGGGATTATAGAGCAGGAGGCTATCAGCCATGCCTCTATTATAAGAGCAAACACCGCTATGTTATAATGACAAAGGGATATGGAAGCAAAACCGCTACTGAATAAACGTTACCAGTTATTCGAGCCGCTCGGCCGGGGCGGGATGGCGGTCGTTTACCGCGCCCGGGATCTGAACCTGGAACGCTACGTGGCGATCAAGGTACTGCGGGAGGATTATTCGCGCGACCCGGATTTCCAGGATCGTTTCCGCCAGGAAGCCCGGGCAGCAGCCAACCTTTCGCACCCCAATATCATCACCGTGCACGATTTCGGACTGGATGGCGGCCAACTATTCATCGTGATGGAATATGTTCCCGGCATGGATCTGAAAACCATGATCCAGAAGCATGGCCGTTTTTCACTGGAAGAAGGCCTGCCGCTAATGATCCAGGCCTGTTCAGGGGTGGGCTATGCCCACCGGGCCGGCCTGGTGCATTGCGATGTCAAGCCGCAGAATATCCTGGTCACACCCGACCGGCGCCTCAAGGTGGGTGACTTTGGCATCGCCCGCGCCCTTTCCACCATCCACCCAGACGAGCAGAGCGATGTTGTCTGGGGATCACCGCAATATTATTCGCCCGAGCAGGCTGCGGGGGGTGCGCCATCCCCCGCCTCGGATGTGTACTCGCTGGGGATCATCCTGTATGAACTGTTGAGCGGCAAACTGCCATTCTCAGCCGATACGGCCGCAGAACTGGCGCGCATGCACCTGGAGGATCAGCCTCCACTGATCAGCACCCAGGTGCCGGGCATCCCCCCCGCGTTGGAACAGATCCTGCTGAAGGTGCTCTCCAAGGAACCTTCTGCCCGCTACCGCACCGCAGATCAGCTAGGAAGGGTGCTATTGAATTTTGTCAACGCCCAGGATGCCCCAGCCCTGGCATTGACGCCTGAAATCGCCCCAAAATCATTCCCACGTGGCACCGTGAGTCCAACGCCCAGCCAGCCCAGTTTGCAACCTGCAGCGGTTGAGGTTGAGGAACAGACTCCCATCAACATCGATTGGGTTTCGGCAGGTTTGGGATTGCTGGCGTTGCTGGCTGTGGGTGGATTAATTCCATTTTGGTTGTGGGTCTACTTTGTTTACAATCCACCGATCCGGTAGGGGAACCTTTATCCAGGTTATAGGAATGGTACGGGCTTGCAACCCGCTGTGAATAATGCCTGAAAAACGATACCTTATTGCCCCCTCCATCCTCTCCGCAGACTTTCTACATCTGGGCAATCAGATCGAAGCCTGCGAGAAAGCCGGCGCGGATTGGATCCACGTGGATGTGATGGACGGCCACTTCGTACCCAACCTGACGATGGGCCCATTCATTGTGGAGCATGTCCGCCGGGGTACATCCCTGCCGGTCGATGTGCACTTGATGATCGAGAACCCTGAAAACCTGCTGGAGGCCTTTGCGAAAGCTGGCGCCAGCCACCTGACCGTCCACGTGGAAACCTGCCCTGATATCGTCGGTACGATGAAAACGATTCGGTCGCTCGGGTGCAAGGCTGGCGTGACCCTGAACCCGGCCACCCCTGCCAGCGCCCTGGCACTTGCCCTGCCGTATGCGGACCTGGTGCTGGTGATGACCGTCCACCCTGGTTACTCGGGCCAGAGTTTCATGCCGGACATGCTGCCAAAGATCGCTGATATCCGCCATAGGCTGGATGCCCTGGATTCCGATGCGTACCTGGAAGTGGATGGCGCCATTTCAGCCACCACCCTGCCCGAGGTCCGGAGCGCTGGTGCCAATGCCTTCGTGGCTGCCAATGCGATCTTCAAACATCCGGGTGGGATTACGGAAGGAATTCGGAAATTAAGAAAAGTAGTGACGACTTAAGTCGTCACCACTCGATAGAAACAAAAATCACGGTTTGCGCCGTGATCTTGTAATTGGTTTTCCGGTAAAATCAAACTGTCTTCGCCATCGTGCGGATGCACTTGGCACAGAGTGTCTTCTGGATCTTGCGACCATTCTCGATCACCGTAACCTTCTGGAGATTCGGTTTGTAAACCCGGTTGGTTTTCCGGTTCGAGAAGGACACATTATGTCCGAAGGTTGTGGTCTTTCCACAATGAGCGCACTTAGCCATCTGAACTTCCTTTCCTGCTATGTTCCTTGTTTTGAAAGCGGCTGATTTTACCACGAAACGCATCCAATAACAAGCCAAGTTGTTAATACACGTAGGATTTATGCTCTCTGGGAGTTGCTGTGATGGATGGAAAGATATGGGGGTATGGGGCGGGCTTCGCCCGCTCCATACCCCCAATTTCCTCCCACTTCCGGCGATTCCCAAAGAACCAGGATTTATGCAGTTCAAGGTGATTGTCCAACCCAACTGCGTAACTCCCACCATTCATGAGAGGTACGATTATGGGCAAAGAAAACACAACGTTGGGTTCCATTCACATCTCCACCAAGGCAGTGGCGACGCTGGCTTACCGCGCCACGCTGGAATCGTATGGGGTGGTGGGGCTTGCGCCGAAAGACCTGGCAGAAGGCCTGGCCCATACCATCACGAATGTTCCAACCCGCGGCGTCTCGGTATCGTTCGATGGTGAGCGCTTGGATATTGACATCCACGTAATCATCGAATATGGAACGCGCATCACATCCGTCGCCCACAGCGTAGCCAACACTGTCCGCTTCCGCGTCGAAAAAGCGCTGGGGATGCCAATCCATCATGTGAATGTTCATGTCCAGGGCCTGCGTGTCAGCAACCCGGATTAATCCTTATTCGTATCAGGAGCAGGTATGAACCCAGACACACAGGCGCGCCTGGCACAACTAAAAGCCCAACCCATCGATGGCCAGGCGCTGAAGAAACTGGTCGAGGCCGGATTGACCTGGCTGCGAGCCAACCAGCAAACCGTCAATGCACTGAATGTATTTCCCGTTCCCGATGGCGACACCGGCACCAACATGGTGTTGACCATGCAATCGGCCTACAACGAGATCGACAACCTGGGCCACCGCAGCATCGGCCAGATGGCAGCCGCCGTCTCACAGGGGGCGTTGATGGGGGCGCGCGGCAATTCGGGCGTGATCCTTTCGCAGCTATGGCGCGGTTTCGCACGCGGGGTGCAGGGCCAGGAGATCCTGGATGGGGAGAGCTTCGTCCGAGCCCTGGGAGAAGCCCGCGATACGGCTTACAAGGGAGTCGTCCGCCCGGTGGAAGGTACCATCCTGACAGTAGCCAAGGATATCGCCACAGCAGCCGAGGAAGCCCTGAAAGAAACCGAGGATCCCTTCGAGATCCTGGAACGAATCCTCCCGGCCGCGGACAAGTCGGTGCAATACACACCGGAACTCCTGCCGGTACTCAAGCAGGCCGGTGTGGTGGATTCGGGAGGCAAGGGCCTCTACTACATTTACGAGGGGATGCTGCGCTACATGCGTGGTGAGCCGCTGGATGCACCGGTCATATCCATCCAGCCGCTTTCAGCGATGAAACTGGAGAATACAATGGAAGCTGTGGAGCCGGGCCAGGATTTCGAAGTGGTGGTGGATTTCGTACCATCCAAACCGTTGAACCTGCAGGATTTCTACGGCGATCTCGAAAAGATGGGGACATCCATCCAAGTTGGCGAGGGGGATGGCATGTACCGCATGCACATCCATGTCCCGACCGAAAAACGATACGAACCGGTTGACTATATCATGGGCCTCGGTACCGTCACCAAGGTTGCCATCGAGAACCTGATCGCTCAAATGGATGAAATCGACCGCAAAGCCGAGGGCGATAAGATCGAACTGACCAACATCGAACCCGGCCAGATCGCGGTCGTGACCGTTTCACCTGGTCCCGGCATCTCGCGCGTCTTCGCCAGCCTGGGCGTGGCCGCCATCGTCGAGGGTGGGCAGACGATGAACCCCAGCACACAGGAGATCCTGGCTGCATTCGAGAACCTGCCCACCGACAAGGTCATCATCCTTCCCAACAACAAGAACATCATCCTGGCTGCCCAGCAAGCCAAGGAAGTGACCGTCAAGAATGTACGCATCGTTCCCAGCAAGAACATGCCACAGGGGCTGGCTGCGATGATGCAGCTCAACCCGGATGGCGACCTCGAGCAGGTGGCGGGACGGATGGTCAAGGCGTTGGAGGATGTTACCAGTGGTGAAATCACGATCGCCACCCGCTCGGTCGAGATCGACGGCGTGCAGGTGGAGAAAGACCAGGTGATCGGCCTGTTGAACGGCAAGCTGGTTGTATCCGCAGTTTCCCTGGAAGAGGCCCTGCTCGCCCTGCTGGAAAAAGCGGCTGCCGCCGAGCATGAACTGATCACGCTTTTCTTCGGTCAAGACCTGACGCACAACGAGGCCAACCGCATCTCTGACCTGGTGCGCGAGAGATATCCCGCCCAGGAGATCGAAGTACAGGATGGTGGGCAGCCGCATTATCAATTCATCTTATCGGTGGAATAACACCAAGAATAACGTCCCGAAGGTTTGGGCAATTCAGCTTCTTTTTATAAAAAAACTTCGGGACGATGCTTGCGATGAGGTATCGTTTTTATGAAAATTGGACTGGTCACCGACAGCACAGCCGACATCCCCACCGACCTGGCGGCACAGCATGATATCCGCATAGTACCCGCCCTGGTCAACATCGCGGGAAAGAGTTACCGGGATGGGATCGATATCACCCGCGAGGAGTATTACACCCGCCTGCCCAAATTGAACCCCCTGCCGACCACATCGGCTCCCTCGGTCGGTGATTTCCAAAAACGCTACGAAGATCTGTTCACGAAAGGGGTATCACAGATCATCTCCATCCACGCAGCCAACACCCTGAGCGGCATCTTCAACGGGGCGCGCCTGGCCGCCCAGGATTTTGGGGACCGCATCCATGTGCTGGATAGCGGCCAGTTGACCCTCGGCATCGGTTTCCAGGTGCTGGCTGCTGCCGAAGCGATCGCTCGCGGCGCGCTGGTGGAAGAAGTGCTCTTTTTGGTGGAAAGTGTCCGCCAGCGGGTGCGGGTGGCCGCCCTGCTGGATTCGCTCGAATACCT
>JBFYSM010000216.1:0-2501 GCA_041301605.1 Chloroflexota bacterium
TGCGCAGCGGGCGCGTCAATCTCTGGATGTGGAAGTTCTATAACAACCTGTTCGATTTGCTGAATTCACGGGAGTCGAAGTGACAAAGCCAACCTGTTCTGTGGTCATCCCGGTTTATAACGGTGCTGATACACTTGAATTGCTTATCCAGCGGTTGGGTAAGGTGTTGCCAAATGTTGCAGAGGCTTTTGAAGTGATCATGGTGAACGATGGCAGTCCTGATAACTCATGGGAGATCATCGAGCAATTGGCTGCCAAAAATCCATGGGTGGTTGGGATTCGGCTGATTCGGAATTTTGGTCAACATAATGCCACCCTTTGCGGGATCCGCCAGGCGCGTTTTGAAACGATCGTTACGATGGATGATGATTTGCAGAATCCGCCTGAGGAGATTCATTTTCTACTTGCCCAACTGGCGAAAGGTTATGATGTCGTTTATGGCGTTCCTCGAAGAGAACAACATGGGCTTTGGCGTGATTTGGCTTCCCAGGCAACGAAGATCGCATTAAAGGGAGCAATGGGTGTGGGCATCGCCAGGAATGTGAGCGCTTTCCGGGCTTTCCGAACACAGGTAAGGGATGGGTTCGCTCAATACACAGGCCCATTTGTATCCGTAGATGTACTGTTGACTTGGGGCGCGGCCAGGTACTCATCCGTCCAGGTGCTTCACGAGCCGCGCGCGAAGGGGGTTTCGAATTATACCTTCCGCAAATTGGTTGTGCATGCTTTGAATATGATCACAGGCTTCAGCACCCTGCCATTGCGGTTTGCAAGCCTGCTGGGGTTCGCATTTACGCTTTTTGGAATCGGCGTGTTATTCTATGTTGTCGGTCGTTACTTGATAGAAGGCACCAGTGTAGCTGGGTTCCCTTTCCTGGCTTCGGTGATCGCCATTTTTTCCGGCGTTCAACTCCTTACCCTTGGGATCATGGGTGAATACTTGGCCCGGATGTATTCGCGGATGATGGAAAGGCCGCCCTATGTCGTTCGTGATGTTACAAAACCTGATCCTTCTCGGATGCAACAGGAGCATTAGGGTTCGATGTGAGCAGAGATGAGCGCATCCATAAGCCGATCACCACTTGATGAACAACGTTTCAATCTGCGCGTTGCCCGTTCTTCGCGTGTGGCATTGGCTGACCTTCCAGATATGATGGATTATTGCCAAAGAGAGCAGATTCAGTTGCTTGTGGCTCGTTGTTCTGTTGATGAGATAGATACGGTTCATGCCCTGGAAGTAGCGGGATTTTTATTGATGGATACCCTGATCTACTATGCTCGTGACCTTTCCATAGAGATTCCTGCCAATACCGGGAGTTCAGTGATCCGCCCGGCTCAAGCTGGTGATGAAGAGGCTGTTGCGCAGATCGCAGCGCAGGCTTTTCGAGGTTATATCAGCCATTATCATGCCGACCCGCGCCTGGAGCGCACAGTATGCGATGAGATCTATGTTGATTGGGCTGTACGCTCCTTTTACCGGGAAGCGGCCAATGAACTACTTGTGGCAGAGGATAATCACCAGGTGCTTGGATTTATTTCGCTCAAGATCCTATCACTCGAGGAAGTGGATGGGCCATTGTTCGCTGTCATACCCGACGCCCAGGGTCAGGGGGTTGGCCGCGCCCTGATGACCGCAGCCCTGCACTGGTCTCGGCAGCAGGGCGCCCAGCGGATGCTCATTTCCACCCAGGTGACGAACCGCGCTTCACAGACAGTCTGGATGCGTTTAGGATTTTCCCCGCACCAGGCCTACTATACTTTTCACAAATGGTTCATGGATCAGGCATGAAACAATCTGCGCCAATTCCCTTCAATCGTCCTTCCATCCAAGGGAGGGAAAACGAATATGTGCTGGAAGCCATGACGAACGGCCACATGTCCGGCGATGGCCCGTTCACAAAGAAAGCCCATGCTCTATTGGAGGCCGAACTTGGCGTCCCGAAGGCTCTCCTGACGACCTCCTGCACCCATGCCCTGGAGATGATGGCTGTCCTGCTGGATATCCAGCCGGGGGATGAAGTCATCATCCCCGATTTCACGTTTGTGTCCACGGTCAATGCCTTTGTCCTGCGCGGCGCCAGGCCAGTCTTCGTGGATATCAGGCCGGATACGCTGAACCTGGACGAGAGCAGGCTTGAGATCCTGATAACGCCCCGCACGAAGGCCATCGTCCCGGTGCATTACGCCGGGGTCGGCTGTGAAATGGATGCCATCCTGGAGATTGCCGGGCATCAAAACATCCCTGTGCTTGAAGATAATGCGCATGGCCTGTTCGGAAAATACAAGGGGAGATACCTGGGCACGTTCGGCGCGATGGCCGCCCAGAGCTTCCATGAGACCAAGAATTTTTCCTGCGGCGAGGGCGGTGCACTCTTGGTCAATGACCCCCGTTACACCGAACGGGCCGAGATCATCCGCGAAAAGGGCACCAATCGCAGCCGTTTCTTTCGCGGCCAGGTGGATAAGTACACCTGGGTGGATATCGGCTCATCCTACCTGCC
>JBFYSM010000242.1:0-2508 GCA_041301605.1 Chloroflexota bacterium
AGGAGATGGAAGCCATCCTCGACCGAGGCCATCCAGTCCGTGTAGCGTGAGCGGATCATATCCTCGGGATGCGTGGCATGTCCCGCCAGGCGGATGCCGAGGCAGGTGTAGCCGTACTCACAGTTCAGGTACTCGCCCATCCAGCGCATTTCCTTGGGCGCGCCGGTGAAGCCATGCGTCAGCAGGCAGCCGGGTTTTCCGGGCTTGCCCGGGAAGAAGAAAGGTTCAGCAGTGGGGATGATTTGGGACATGGATTTAGGAATCAGGCGATTAGGAATTAGGGATGGAGATTGTTATCAGATTATACCCTGCCTGCAGCCGGCGGGATCAACGCATCCAGGGCGGGTTCAACCTGGCGATCTCTCGATAGATCGGGCAATCCGTATCATGCGCTCCCGGCAGGTAACCGGTGGACATCAGGAACTCTTTGACGATCTCGCCGCCCACAAAGCGGAAGTTGGCTTTGAACAACTTGACCCATTCTTCCAATGACCTGGGATGATGGTCATCCAGCCAGCCCTTGAATGAACCGTACTCGCTGCGCAGATCCTGGATGCGGCGCGCATTCTCGATCGCGGCCCGGACCTTGAGCCGGTTGCGGATGATCCCAGCATCCGCCAGCAGCCGGGCGGTATCTGCCTCGCCGTAAGCCGCGACGGCATCCACATCGAAACCATCGTAGGCGCGCTGGAATTCGGGAGCGCGTTTCAGGATCAGGGTCCAGGAAAGGCCGGCCTGGTTGATCTCCAGGATGAGACGCTCGAAGATGGCAGCATCTTCGGCCAGTGGGAAGCCATACTGCGTATCGTGGTAGGCCTTGTGAAGCGTATCCTCCGGGTGATCACGGATGTATTCACAATAACTGGTCATTCGATCTCCTTCAAGCACGCCTCGAGAAAAGCAGCCAGCTCCTGTTCGGGCGGAATATCATGTGCCTGCGCCTGGTGAAGAACAACTTCCAGGAACTCGATTTTCCGGCCGTTGCGGGGATCTTCAAGTTCATGGAGGATATCAGTGGCCTGCCGCCCGCAAACCGGGCAGGTATATAAATGCCGCATGGGCATCGAGTAGAGGAACGGGCGGCCTTCCTTCCGGCATTGCCGGCGTAGGCCATCCTGAACCTGGTAGCGGCGGAGGTCATCCTGCCGGCGGGCCAGATCCAGGAGGCGGGGAATTTCATCCAGGAAGGCAAGAAATTCTTTGGCGTTCACTTTGATCTCACCGCTGAAGCCATGGCGAAAACATCATCGAAATGCAACCGGTCGTGGTAGATACCGATCCGCAAAGTGACGATGAGATTAATGGAGCCAAACAACGGATCATAGACAAAGGTGTTTCCAAGCAAGGCTGGATCTTTTCCGGTGTAGAAGGCGCGTACGGTGGCGTGTAGATCTCGGTTCTCGGCTTTGAGTTGTTCGAGCGGAACGGGGTGCTTTGGTGTGTAGCGCGGCTTCCACAAGAAACCGACCCACATCGGGAAGGCCGGCTTGTGGTATGGGTCTTCGATTTCGATTTGGTAAGACTGGTGGCGTCTTTTTTCAGCGCGCCGTTTCTGGGTTTTCCAGGCCCATTTCACATAGGGAAAAGTGGATGCAATCAACAGGTAGTTGTGATCGAGGATCTCCCCGATGCACCACTCCTTCGGCGCAGGGCGCTGCCAGATTTGGGCTTCCGTCAGGCCATCGAGGGCGGCAAAGGCCGCTCCGCGCTGGGAGTCGAGCAGGTCAAGGTATTGTTTGACAACGTCAGTCATGAGAACCCTCATACTTTACAGGCGTTTGGCAAAGATGATCTCCAGCACATCCAGCCAGCGATAACCGTTGTACAAGCGCCATTCGAATTGACCGATGGTTTCCAGGCCGATCTTCCGGTAAAAAGCCACGCCCATCGGGTGGAAAGACGAGGCATATAGATGATAGCCCGGAACACCCCGGCTGCGAAGGTAGCTTTCGTAACCCTCCATCAGGGCGCTGCCGATGCCCTTGCGCCGCCATTCGGGCAGGATGCCGATGTGCAGGTGGGCGGGATATTGGCCGAGATCGATGGGAGGGCGGTCGATTCTCCTGCCAGCCAGGGCGGTCAGCCAATCCGCCCACAGCCAGGCCGGCCAGCCATAAATACCCGAGAGAGTCCGCCTGAGTAAAAGTGGTTTGACATGCCGTCGATAATCATCATCCTTCCGCTCTGTATCAACGGCCCCCAGCAATGCCCCCACAACCTGGCCATCCATTACAGCCACAAAGGCGCTCTCTGGCTCGAAATCGTAATAGTGTAGCATGCTATCTGCCAGGTAGAGGGACAGGCGCGGGAAGCATCTCTGCAACTCCGGGCGGGTAAATTCATCATCCCCATATATGCGCCGGACTCCTTCCCGGTCAGGGGGAGTGAATGGACGGACAAGGAACATGGGTTGATGGATGTTATTTCTTACGGTTGATCAAATGCGCCAATTTCCACATAATACCAATCGGAGCCCTGCCTGGCAAAGAACGCAACCATATTCTGGGC
>JBFYSM010000259.1:0-2526 GCA_041301605.1 Chloroflexota bacterium
TGCTGGCTGAAGCCCGACAGGCCATGCTCCTGGCGCGTTTGAAGGAAGGAGTAACAGGTTTTTCGTTGTCGAACGATCCATCCCGGAAACTCATGACGGCTCGCGATGCCCTGCGCCTGGCTACGCGCGGCGGTGCGGCGGTGCTGGGTCGCTCGGATATCGGCAGCCTGGAAGTCGGGAAATGCGCTGATTTCTTCGCCATCAAGCTGGACCGCCTCGATTATGCGGGTGCATTGCATGACCCGGTCGCGGCAGCGGTTTTCTGCAACCCGGTGCGGGTAGATTACACAGTCATCGGCGGCAGGTTCGTAGTTCGGGAAGGCCAGTTGGCGACCGCGGATGAGATGAAACTGGTTGAAAAGCATAACCGGGCAGCGAAGCGGTTGTTGGAAGGATGAGCGGAATGAGCAATGCTACTTTACTGACACGCACGCTGGTTGACGTGGCGATGGGCCGCAAACCTGCTGGGTTGGTCATCCGCAAGGGTCGCTGGGTATGCGTTCAAACCGGGGAGATCATCCCGGATACCGATATTGCCATCAAGGATGGCCACATTGCCTACGTTGGCCCGGATGCCAGCCATACCATCGGCAAGCAGACCCAGGTGATCGAAGCCGAAGGCCGTTACCTCGTTCCCGGCTTGCTGGATGCCCATATGCATGTTGAATCGGGGATGGTGACGGTGACCGAGTTCGTGCGGGCGGTTGTACCGCATGGGACAACCGGGATGTTCATCGATCCGCACGAGATCGCCAATGTCTTCGGGCTGAAGGGTGTCAAGTTGATGGTGGATGAGGCAGCCCAACAGCCGGTTCACATCTGGGTGCAGGTTCCCTCCTGTGTGCCGTCTGCCCCAGGGATGGAAACACCCGGCGCGACCATCGGCCCGGCTGATATTGCTGAAGCCATGACCTGGCCAGGCATCATTGGATTGGGGGAAGTGATGAATTTCCCTGGCGTGGTTGCATCCGATGAGAAGATGCACGCCGAGATGCACGCCACGCGCCATGCCGGTAAAACCATCGGCGGGCACTATGCCAGCCCGGACCTGGGGTTGCCCTTCCATGGCTACATAGCCGGTGGGCCGGAAGATGACCACGAGGGCACCCGCCTGGAGGATGCCATCGCCCGCGCCCGGCAGGGGATGAAGGTCATGCTGCGCTATGGTTCTGCCTGGCACGATGTTCTGGAACAGGTCAAGGCGGTTACCGAGCACGGCCTGGACTCGCGTCACTTCCTGCTCTGCACCGATGACAGCCACGCCGGGACGTTGGCCTTCGATGGCCATATCGACCGCGTCATCCGCCATGCCATCCAGGGCGGTGTTCCGCCCATGCTGGCGCTTCAAATGGCGACCATCAACACTGCCGAGCACTTCGGCCTGGGCCGCCAGGTGGGTATGATCGCACCCGGTCGCTGGGCGGATATCCTTCTTGTCGATGACCTGGATGATTTCCACGCCCACACCGTGATTTCCAGGGGACATGTGATCGCCCAGGATGTTCAGTGGCAGGTTGCGTTGCCCGCTTATCCCTATCCCGAATGGGTGAAAAAGAGCGTTCAACTGCCCCGCAAGTTAACCGCAGCTGACTTTCGCATGGATATCCCGGCCCGCCTGGATGGGATGGCTGTTGCAAATGTGATCGGTGTGATCGAGAACCAGGCTCCAACCAAGCACCTGCGCATGGAAGTGGAATTAGCCAATTCCGAAGTCCATGTGGATATGGGACGCGACCTGGCCAAGGTTGCCCTGGTCGAGCGCCACCATGGCACAGGCAAGATACAATATGGCCTGGTGCATGGCTTTGGCTTTAATGCGCCATGTGCGGTCGCGTCTACGGTTGCCCATGATTGCCATCATCTGCTGGTGGTTGGAACCGATGAAACCTGCATGGCAGTTGCAGCCAACAAACTGGCCGAGGTTGGCGGGGGACAGGTGGTAGTGAAGAACGGCGAGGTGATCGGGCTGGTCGAATTGAACATTGCCGGCCTGATGTCGACGGAACGGGCAGAGATCGTTGCACAAAAGATTGCCAATATCCTGGAAGGCTTCCGGGCTTGCGGGTGCACGATCAACAGCCCGAACATGCAGTTGAGCCTGCTGGCCCTGGTCGTCATCCCTGAACTGCGCATCTCGGATAAAGGCCTGATCGATGTCAATCACTTTGAATTCCTGCCGGTCGTACAGGGCATAACAGAATAAGAAGAGGTATCATGGGACAATTTCCATTCCAACGCTTGCAATCCCAACTTTCAGAGTTGATCCACTCTCTTCCTGCAGACAGCCGCCTGCCGTCCGAACCGGATTTGGCGCGCCAGATGGGCGTCTCGCGCGCTACGCTCCGGGAGGCCATGCGTTCCTTCGAAGGCCAGGGGATGATCCGCCGCCGCCAGGGCGTGGGGACATTCGTGGTTGGGAAGGTCCCGGTGCTGGAGAGCGGCCTCGAGGTCCTGGAAAGCATCGAGACGCTTGCCCATCGGATCGGGCTCTCGGTGAAGACCAGCGCCCTGCATGTCGAGCGCATC
>JBFYSM010000260.1:0-4787 GCA_041301605.1 Chloroflexota bacterium
AGCCCCAATTTCGCCGCTGTGACAATATCGTAACCCAGTTCGCACAAAAAGCGTTCTGTCAGGGCGTAGACATCCTGATCCAAGAAGAGTTTCATGCAGCCACCGAAGAAATGTGAATTTCTTCAGCCGCTACCAGTGCAATGGCGTATTGCAGGCATGCACGGATATCATCCTGCTTCAGGTCCGGATAATAATCCTGGATGATCTGTTTGAAGGTCAAGCCTTCATTGAGCAATTCCAGCACGTTTTGTACAGTGATGCGAGTACCTTTGATAATCGGTTTGCCAAAATGGATTTGTGGATTCACAACAATTCGTTCCATGGGTTACCTCATTGGGATAATTTTATCACCATCCATTGCGCGCTTTGCTATCCATCTATCCATTCGCGGACTCTCCTTGCACCCAGCGGGCAGGAGGCACTCTCCTATCCCGGCAGTGTGGATTGGCGATCATCCGTATTGGCAATTCTGACTAATCCGCAGTTTCGTACTGGATTAGCGGGATTTCCATCTCAGCCGGCGTCAGGCCGCCGTGGTGGCCGTAGTAGCGCTGCTCGAACCTGTCCTTCTCGTACCACCAGACCGACTCGCCCGGGTAGGGCAGGATGACCAGGTCAGCAACCCGCGATTTGAAAGTATCTGAAACCGGCTGCGAGCCGAAATAACCTTGTTCGATCAGCGTCTGCACCTTAACCACGTCCGCTTTCCCTTCCAGGCCGCGGGCCAGGAATGCCTGGGCTTCATCCAGCATGCCATCCTTTATGTACAGGAACAAGTCCCGGCACGACCCGCCCGGAACTAATAGATCGCCAGCCCGGTTGGTTTTGAGAAAGCGCTCCACGCCTTTCAGGCTGGCGGATTGGTTGATGAACACCGTTGTGGCCGGGTCGGTCTCGATCTGGCCGTGGTCGGCGGTCAGCAGGAACAAGATCCGGCCCTTGCGGTTCAGCAGGCGGGGCAGGAATATCTTCTCCAGCGTGTGCAGGAGGATGATGATCTCGGCCTCCACCTGGGGGGAGCCGGGGCCGTATTCGTGGCTGACGCCATCCACCCGGTCGAAATAGCAGACGATGTAGGTCGGCTTCTGCTGCTTTTCGAGCCGCAGCCCCACGTTGACCAGGGTCTCCGGCAGGGTTCTATACGGGTGGGCTTTGGCTCCCCGGTAGATGGCATCCGAATACGTTGAAGGGGTGTACTCACGGTGCTGGAAGATGTGCGCATCCACGCCCTGCTTGAGCAGATCATGATACAGCGTGTGGGTGGGATAGAGGCGCGTCGGCTGGGCGTACAGGGGCCTGAGCGTGTCGCGCTGCAGGTCGCCGGCTTTGGAGAACAAGAGCGGCGCAATGAGCACATCTACAGACGGCTCGTAGTAGAACCACTCATAAACCCCATGCTGCCCGACCTCCTGGCTGGTGTGGAGAGTGGTGATGTGCGCGGCAGTGGTGGATGGGAACTGGGAGGTGATCTTCTGCACCTGTCCATCCCTGCTGAGTTGGCGCAGGAAAGGTTCACCCTGGAACTTGTCGAAGAAGCGCCAGCCGAAACTGTCGATCAGGAAGAGGATGACGGTATCGTAGGCTTGTTGTGCAAACGCATCACGGATGTGTTTGGGGATGGCAGAAAAACCGGATTTGTCGTAGCGAGGTTTTATGAAGTATCCTGTATTCATGGTTCTATTTATTGTCATCAAGATATGTGACTTTCCAATGTCCCCAGCGCCCCCCCATACTGAGATCCATTCCTGCATTTCCAACCGTTCAGCGGATTCGATATTTGCTCTGATCCACGATGACGAGGGACTTGTTCAAATCCTTCTCATCAATGCTATTCAGGAGTTGCTGCAATACAGCGTGAACCCTGTCAGCAACGCGTGGGCGGATTTTCATGACGATGATGCCGGTATGCGATTCGGGCAGGTAATGTCGGATGTTGCTGAAATCCATGTCAATGGTAATCAAAACTCGCTTTTGTGCGATGGCAAAAGCGAGTATCTCTTCATCAGGTTTACCGGCCAATCCGACTTCCTGGGCTGTTTTAGTATCATGGCCCCAGGAGCGAAGCAGATTTACAGTCGTGGAATAGACACATTCATCCGCGAATAGCCTCATGCTGCCAGGGGTTTTTCTTCCAGGAAGTGGATCTCTTCCCCCTCAACCAGGGCGCGCGCATATTGCAGGCAGGCCTTGATATCCTCCTCGGTCAACTGTGGATAGTACTCTTGGATTGCCTGTTGAAAAGTGATACCATCCTCCAACAGTTCCAGCACCATGGTTACCGTTATGCGCGTGCCGCGGATGCAAGGCTTGCCGCCATAGATTCCAGGATCGATAATAATCCGATTGGTGGTCATTTTGGTATTATACACCCATCACCCTTGCCGCCCGCTTGCCGATCTCACCGTGATGATTTTCGGCCATCACCATAACCGGCTTATGGCATATGTGTCGAAAGACTCATCCTTGCTGATAAGCGCCAATCCTTCAACCTGTGCCTGGACAACCAGCAACCGGTCGAATGAGTCGCGGTGGTGAAAAGGAAGATCTATGATTCGCGAAGCGTGGAAGATCGAAATATCAAGCAATTCGATCCCGTTGGATGAAAGCTGCTCTGGGATAAGCACTTCGAACGGTTCGCTCAACACCAGTTTCCCCAGGCTGATCTTGATGGCGATCTCCCACAAGCTGGCTGTGCTCAAAAAGACTCGATTGGTTTCATCTTCGATGAGCGCCCGCGCCTTTTTACTCAAGCTGGCATTTCCCCCGATAAACCACAAGAATGCATGGGTATCCAGCAAAAGGTTCACGACATGTACTCGCGGAAGTCAGCCAGCGGTTCGTCGAAATCTTTCGCCATCTTGATCTTGCCTTTGGCGCTGCCAAATTTACGAGAGACAGGGCCTCGCAGGGGGACAACCTCTGCTACCTGTTTCCCGTTTTTTGCAATAATGACTTTATCGCCGCGCATGGCTGCTTCGATAAGATCCTTCAGGCGAGCCTTCTTATCATCGTATTCGATTTGTACAACCATATCTACCTGCCTTGTCGCGGTAAGTATAGCATAGAACGCTCTCTCATTACTTTTGCTTTGTATTCCTTCCCGGTCACATCTTTCCAATCATTACCCTCGCTGCCCGTTTGCCGATCTCCACGGCGAAATTCGTCCCCCGGTCCCACGGGTACACCTGGCTCATGGATGCAAAATACAGCCCCTCGATCGGCGTCCGGATATCCGGGATGTTCTTCGAATGCTCCACCAGCGGCACCGGCTGGGCGTAGGCGGTGCGGTACAGCCAGGTCTTGCGGATCCAACTGCGCTCGAATTTGGGGTTGACCTTCGCCAGCGCCGGCAGGTAGCGTTCCAACAGTTCGGCCTGGCTTAGGCGGAAGTACTCGTGCTCCGGCTCCAGGTAATCCCCCATGTAAACGATGTGGTTGCCGCCGAAATGCTCCGGCGAAACGAAGTTGGTGTGCTCCACCAGCGCCAGGCAGGGGAACCCCTCCGCCTTGGGCAGGTTGTACCAGTAGTAGCCCTGCTCGGATAACTGGTGCCGGAGCGCCAGGGTCAGCACCACCGCGCCCATCGATTTCAGCCGCAGCAGGCCAGACAGGTACTCTTCCGGCAGGGACGGGACCATGTTCGCCAGCACCGAGGGGGACAGGGTGACCAGCACTTTATCGAAATGGAAGCTGCCTTCGGCGGTCTCCAATTCGAGACCCCCGCCCGGCGCGCGCTGGATGTGCGTGACCGGCGTCTCCAGCCGGATCTGCACCCCCTGCTGGCGCAGGAAGGCCGCAAAGCGGTCCGCGAAGGCCTGGAAACCGCCCTCGAAGGTGCCCAGGTGCGTCGTCCGGGCCTTGAGCCGGGCCCACATCCAGGCCATGTTGACCTGTTTGTAGTATTTCTCACCGAACTTGCCGATCACCAGTGGTTCCCACATCATTTGGTAAACTTTTTCCCCCGCCCATTTGCGCATCCACTCATCCACCGTGACTTTTTCCAGCGGTTTCCAGTTGCCCGTCAGGCGCAGGTACAACCCCACCAGCCCGAAGCGGACCTTGTTGACCCCCCAGCCCAGGCCGGGGAAGAGCAGGGCCTGCAGGATGGAATCGAAGGGATAGAATTTTTCCTGGTGATATACCACAGTATACGGGCGCGGGAAGAGCACTTTATCTCTCCAGCCCAGTTCCTTGATCAGGCCGAGTATGTATTTGTCGCTGGCAAACCAGTGGTGGTAGAACTTCTCCACCGACCAGTTCCAGCCCGGCTCCTTGAATCCGCTCGCCAGCCCGCCAACGTAATCGGCGGATTCGAAGATGGTCACCTTGTGCCCGGCTTTGTCCAGATCATTGGCAGCGGCCAACCCGCCGAACCCTGCCCCGATGACAGCAATTTTCATCCTGTTTCTCCTTACCTCAGACCCTAAAGGTCTGCCAGACCTTTAAGATCTTCTTCGATTCCTTACTTACCACAAATGATCATCAAGGCAATATCATCCGCCTGGGAGGCAGTGCCCTGGAACGCTTCTATATCTTGCAGAACCTTCTCGCAGCATTCCTGGGCCGGGAGGCTTCGGTGCTCGATGACCGATTGGGTCAACCGCTCGTGCAGAAACCGCTCTCCTTGCGGGTCGACCGCATCCGTGGCGCCATCGCTGAACAACACCAGGCAGCCGCCCGGCAGGATGGACAGTGTCCGCTCTTCGAGTTCGACCGTATCCAGCAAGCCCAGCGCCTGTCCCTGCCCGGGTTCGAGAGCAACCGCTTTTCCATCCGGCGTGAAGAAC
>JBFYSM010000292.1:0-3086 GCA_041301605.1 Chloroflexota bacterium
ATCGACAGCGATGGAGAAGTTGGAGCCTTCCACCGGCACAGGTTTGCGGCGGCCCTTGGCGTCCGGTTCGCCCAGTACCATCTCGATGCATTCGATTGCAGCCAACCTTCCATCCTCACCGCCAATGAAGCGCACCGGCTGGGTCAGGAAGCGGAACTTGGCGCCCTCTTCCTTTGCCAGCATGCGATCTTTTTTGCCACCGGGCATTTCCTTCTCCGTGCGGCGATAAACACAAGTCACTTCTTCGGCGCCCAGGCGTAAAGCAGAACGCAGGCAGTCCGAGGCTGTGTCACCGCCGCCGATCACAACCAGGCGCTTACCGATCTTTGGCCGTTCGCGCATGTGTTCCGGCAAGAGGTTGAGGTCGGAATTGGCGCGCATCAGGAAATCGGTCGCCTCGTAAACACCGGGCAAATCCTCGCCAGGGGTCTCCATCTTGGCGTCGATGCCGGTACCGACAGCAACAAACACAGCCTCAAAACCTTCCTTGAAGAGATCATCGATGGTTTTATCCTTACCAATATATGTGTTGCCAATAAACTTGGCGCCAGCTTCTTCAAAATCACTCCAGCGGCAGAAAAAGACTTCTTTGGATAGCTTGAAGTTTGGAATGCCATATGTCAGCAGACCACCCGGCGCTGGTTTGGAGTCAAAGAATACCACCTCGTGGCCTGCCTGCAGGAGTTGTTCGGCACAGCCCATGCTGGCCGGTCCTGCACCAACCAGGGCAACCTTCTTGCCTGTTGGCTTGCCAACCGGGATCTTTACACCCTCTGTCTTGCGCTCATAACAAGTAACGAATGTTTCCAACGGACCACACAAAACCGGTTCGTGGGTTTTATTCAGGACACAGGAACCCTGGCAGAGTTGATCATGCGGGCAAACCCGTGAGCAGATTTCCGGCAGGGAGCTGGTCTGGCGGTAGAGTTCGGCAGCTTCTATATACCTTCCCTGTTCGATCAACCACATGGCAGAGGGGATATCATTATGGCAGGGGCAGGCCAGCATACAGGGGGCCGGGTCGGGGCAGTGAATGCAGCGGCTGGCTTCCAGCATGGCGCGGTCTGAATCGAGTGGGATGACCACATCACCGAAGTCGCATACCCGTTCCTGGGGCGTGCGCAGGGATAGGTCATGGTAAGGCATGTAAACACGCGCTTTGCGGTCGATTTCGAGGTATTCACTGGGTATGGTTTGCATGGAAGCCTCCTGCTCAAGGCAGATACGGATAATCCTAGTTTCATGATACACAATGTTGACAATGGAACACAGGTTTTAATGTCACCATTGCTCGCGACAATAATCACAATGTTGGTTGTGTAAAAACTCCATAAGAAACTCATAAATTCTTTCCTTTGGCTATTGCATTTGGAGTAAAATCACACGTCTAAACATGGAGGTTCGTCATGAAGAAATACCGAACGATTATTATCATTGTTGCAATAGTGGTAGTGGCTGTTATCGCGTTCTTTTTCCTTCGCGCAAGGCGGCAGGCGGATGCGGCCAGTCAGTATCAGACTGTTACCCTTGAGCGTGGTACGCTGACAGCCACGGTCGGTGCAACCGGGACCGTGCGCGCCAGCCAGGTTGCCATCCTGACCTGGCAGACGAGTGGAACCGTCGGCTCGGTGGATGTTGGTGTTGGCGATCAAGTTGTTGCAGGGGATGTGTTGGCAACCATATCAAAGGATTCATTACCGCAGAGCATCATCCTGGCTGAGGCGGATTTGGTGGCTGCCCAGCGGAACCTGGATACCATCCTGAATTCAAAGACACCCCAAGCCCAGGCTCAACTGGCAGTGATCAATGCGCAACGGGTTTATGACCGGGCAAAGGATAAACTGGCATCCCTGGAACAGCAAGGACGTGCTGGCCAGGAAACGATCGACAATGCCTGGGCGCAATATGTGATTGCCAGGCAGGCTGCTGATACCGCCCAGCAGAATTATGACCGGTTATCCGAACGGTCAGAAGATGATCCTTTGCGCGCGCAGGCGTATACAGCATTATACGCTGCCATCCAGCAGCGCGATCGGGCGTACGATAACTGGAATTACTATTTCGCCCAGCCGAGCGAACGGGATATTGCCGAGGCCGAAGCCAATCTTGCCCTGGCAGAAGCCCAGTTGGAGGATGCCCAGCGGGAGTGGGAACGGCTTAAAGATGGCCCGGATGCAAATGATATTGCTGCAGCCCAGTCACGCGTGACCGCCATCCAGGCTACCATCGGTGCAGCTCAAATCGATGCCCCATTTGCAGGAACGGTTACCCAAATCAACCCGATGCCCGGTGACCAGGTGGGGCCGGGAACCGTTGCGTTCCGCATCGATGATCTGTCCCGCCTGCTGGTGGATGTGCAGATCTCAGAGATTGATATCAACAATGTCAAGCTCAACCAGCCTGTTACCCTTTCTTTTGATGCGATCCTAAACCAGGAATATCACGGTAAGGTTGTGGAAGTGGCTCAGGTGGGTGCCATTGTTGGCGGGGTGGTCAGTTTCACTGTCACGGTTGAACTCGAGGATGCGGATGCCCAAGTCAAACCCGGTATGACGGCTGCTGTAACCATTGTGATTAATGAATTGGAAGATGTATTGTTGATCCCCAACCGCGCAGTGCGCCTGGTGGAAGGCCAGCGGGTTGTATATTTGCTGCGTGGTGGGCAGGTGGAACGGGTCGAGATCACGCTCGGCGTCTCCTCGGATATTATGAGTGAAGTGATCGAGGGTGAGTTGAAAGCGGGAGACACGATCATCCTGAACCCACCGGCCGAGTTCAACACAGATGGACCTCCAGGTTTCGTGGGGAGGTAGTAGTATGATGCAGGATTGGGTAATCCAGGCAAAAGACCTGACCAAATTCTACCAGATGGGCGAAGTTGAAGTGCGCGCCCTGAATGGTGTATCGTTCCAGATCGAACGCGGGGATGTGGTGGCCATCATGGGGCCATCCGGTTCCGGAAAATCCACGTTGATGAACATCCTGGGCTGCCTCGATCGCCCAACTGGCGGTGAATATATCCTGGATGAGGAAGTGGTTTCCACTTTGAACGATGACCAACTGGCAGGGATCCGGAATCGAAAAGT
>JBFYSM010000380.1:0-6221 GCA_041301605.1 Chloroflexota bacterium
GAACCGCCATCCGCAGCGATCAGCAGATCATCTGTGTCGATCCACTCCAGCACTGCCTGCGGCGCGGGCAACTCGCCGTTGGCAAAAATAACCGCACGCTTCCCTTGCATAAAAAACCATCCTCCCGGCGGAGGATGGTTGGTTGCTGGTGATGGTCCCTCCGCCGGCATGATCCGGATCAGGTGTTGCGGGTCGAGCGTCTTACGCTCCTCTCAGCCTGTTCCACAGGCTCCCCGTTCGTTTGTGATGTGAGTATATCAGAGAGCAGGATGATGTCAAGGAAGGGATGGGCTTATCCCAATATCTCCCTTGCCCGGGCAATATCCTTCGTAATCTGGGCCACCAGGGCTTCCACGGAAGGGAATTTCATCTCATCCCGCAGGCGCGAAACGAATTCCAGTTTGACTTCTTCCCCGTAGAGTTCCCGGTCGAAATCCAGGATATAGGCTTCGACATTTTCGCGCAGTTCGTTCGACTTGAACGTGGGACGGACACCCACATTGGTTACCGCCCGGTGCTTCTGCCCGTCCACCCAGGCCCAACAGGCATAGACGCCGTTGGCCGGCAGGAGTTTATCCTCCGGGATTTCGATATTGGCAGTGGGAATGTTGATCTTGCGTCCGCGCCCATCCCCATGAACAACTGGGCCACGTATTTCGTAGAAACGCCCCATATCCGCGGCAGTTTCAACCACCTGGCCGCTTGTTATGAGTTGGCGAATGCGGGTGGATGAGATGATCTCACCGCTAATCGACAAAGCTGGCAGAATCTCTACATCGTACCCTATTTCACGCCCGATCTCAGCCAGGCGCGCCCCATCCCCTTCCCGCCCGCGTCCGAGGGCGAAATCGTATCCCACCAGCAGCCTGCGTAATCCGATCCTACGGTGAACATACTGCATAAAGGCTTTGGCCGTCTGTGCCGCCAGTTCACGGGTGAATGGATGAATAACGACTGTGTCCACACCCAATACTTCTAATATTTCTGCCCGTTCGATGGGTGTTGTCAGTTGTTTGAAGCTAGTCTGCCTGCCCAGTACCACAGCCGGGTGCGGGGAAAATGTCAATACAACGGCTGGCAGGCCTATCCCGTGGGCACCGCTCACCAGCCGCCGGATGATCTCCTGGTGACCACGATGGACGCCATCAAAGACACCGATGGTCAACCAGGATTCTGGCAGTGTAATATCATCGAGGGAATTGTAGAGCATATATTTGTAAGGGCGCAGGTACCTGCGCCCCTACTTTACGAGAAGAAAACTTTCTTCGGCTGCCACTCCGGGGAGCCATCCTCGCCAGTGATGAGATCCATAATGGCGATCAACTCTCCCGCCATGCTGACGCCGCGCACCAGGCCAGGCTTGGTATCCGGGGCTGCCTTGACGCGGTGACCATGCTTGACTTCCTCAACATCATCCGGGTTGAGTTCGATGGCAGGCCATTCGCCCAGTGCCTCGGCCGCCGGGATCAGGTACTGGTACCAGTTGCCAGCCTGGAAGGCTTCCTGCAACTTGCGCAAGGGAACAGCATCCCGCAGGCTGAAGCGGCCACTCTTGGTACGGCGCAGGCCAACCAGGTATGCACCACAACCCAATTTCTCGCCCAAGTCATTTGCCAGCGAGCGGACGTACGTGCCGGATGAGCAATGTACATCAATGACCGCTTCGGGCGGTGCCCATTCCAGTACATCCAGGTGGTAAACCTGGATCTTTCGAGGTTCCAACTCAACCTCCTCGCCCTGGCGGGCCATATCGTAAGCCCTGCGACCTTTGACCTTGACCGCCGAATATGGTGGGGGAGTCTGCTCGATCTCACCGATGAACTGCTTGAGGGTGGTCTCGAACAGTTCTTCGCTGATATCCATCGGCGCAGTTGCAGCCGGGCGTGTGAAACGCCCATCAGCATCGAAGGTGTCTGTGGTGGCACCCAGCCGGATGATGGCCTGGTAGCGTTTGTCTGAAGCTGAGACGAACTCGCTCAGACGCACCGCCGGGCCGATCAGGATGACGAGCACACCCGATGCACGCGGGTCGAGCGTACCGGTATGGCCGGCGCGCCGAATGCCAGTTCCCATGCGGATGGCCTGCACTACGTCATGCGACGTCATCCCAACCGGCTTATCCACAACCAGGATTCCCGAGATGGCATTCTTGATATCTTGACTTTCCATGAGCTTACTAACCTCCTGAAAATAACCATGAAGTACCGGCGTTCAGCCAGCCTTCCGGATTAATATCTATTTTAACCATATTTTAGAAAACAGTCTAATGAACATTTCCTGTATCATCTCAATAACTTGGGGGGCGGGGAGTGTGTGGGCAGCTTTGCCGCCCACACACTCCCCATCTTCCCCTATTTATTGAGAAGTTACCATTTCCTACATATTTCCTAACTGAGTACTTAGCATACGGTGTGTAACTTCCAGCACACGTTCCTGGACCTCTGAGAGACTCCCGCCTACTTCTGCGCCCGCTGCCGCCTTATGGCCGCCACCGCCAAACTGCACGGCGATCCTGGATACATCGATCTGTGGCCTGGATGCGCGCCAGGAAATCTTTACGGTGCCGTTTTTTTGCTCCACGAACATCATCGTGATGTCGCTCTCATCAATGGCAGAAACCACATTGATCAGGTCGGCGTCATCGTTACCGCCGTATCCAGTAGCTTTGCGAGCTTCCAGCGTCAGGGTTGCCCAGACAATCCCATCCGCCCTTTGCAGGCTGGATAATCCAACACCCCAATAGCGGGCGGCCGGGAATGTCCGGCGGACAAGGGAACGATAGTAGATATCATCGATATTCGCGCCAAGTTCGATCAACTCAGCAGCCTGCCGAAGGCATTCCGGTGCAGTGTTGGATGTACGGAAACCGAGCGTGTCGGTGATCAGGCCGGTCAATAGGTTGGAAGCGATCGCGGGTGTGATTACCATTCCCCAGGCGCGCATGTGTCGCATCAGGACCGAGGCAGTCGCAACCGCGTCGGTCTCGATCAGGTTGATGATCCCGAACGCCTCGTTGGTGACATGGTGGTCGATGACGATGTCCGGGCGGGCAAAAGCCGCCAGGGCATCCCCCGTGCGTTGGAAGTCGGAACAATCCACGGAGATGGTCGTATCCGGCTGACCCTCATGGGTTGTCTTGACCTGTTCACTCCCCGGCAGGAAGCGGAAACTGGCCGGGACTCCATCACTGAGCACCATCTGGACAGTCTTCCCTTGATCCTGCAAGGCCAGCCCAAGGGCCAGCAGGGAGCCGATCGCATCCCCATCCGGGCGGACATGCGAGGCGATCAGGATGTGGTGCGCGGAGCGCAACCGTTCGTCGATGGCAGCTTCCATCTTATCCGTGTTTCTTGGGCTCATCTTTCAGGGAAGCCAGCAATTTTTCGATTTGGTCGGCATTTTCCGGGGTTGGGTCCCAGTGGAAGCGCAACCGGGGAAAGACACGCAGTTCTATCCTCGCGGCGAGTTCACGGCGCAGGTAGCCGCTGGCGCTCTCCAGGCCAGCCAGGATTTCAGCTGACCGTGCCACCCCTTCCACCGCGGAAACATAAATATTGGCAAAGGCCAGTTCCCGATCCACGGTCACGTCGGTTATGAAGATCTGGTGCAAGCGTGGGTCGTTAATCTCCCGGATGAGCATGTCCGAGAGTTCCTGGCGGATGCGGTCCGCAATGCGTTGCAGGCGTACTTTGGATGGCATAACTTATTTCCGTTCGGGAATCTAATCAGTGGCCTTCTTCTCAAGGATGTAGCACTCGATCAGATCACCGCTTTCGATATCGTTGAAATTCCTGAAATGGATACCACACTCGAATCCCTGGCGCACCTCACGTACATCTTCCTTCTCGTGTTTGAGGGATGCAATCTCCCCTTCATAAACGATATCCTGGCCACGGAGGAGACGGATCTTTCCATTCCGGCGGATCTCCCCCTCGCGCACCCGGCAGCCGGCAACCTTGCCAACCTTCGAGATCGGGAAGATCGCCAGCACTTCGGCCTTGCCGATCACCATTTCGGTAAACTCAGGCGCCAGCATACCTTTGAGAGCTTTTTCCACATCTTCGGTAAGGCGGTAGATAATATCATACAAGCGGAGGGATACACCCTCGGTCTCCGCCAGGCGGCGGGCGGGAACTTCTGCCTGCACGCTGAAACCGACAATGATTGCATCCGAAGCAGCAGCCAGCATTACATCATTTTCACCGATATTGCCCGTCTCTGCATACAGGATGTTCACTTTTATGTCACCCTTGCTCAAATCGTTCAGTGAGTTGACGATGGGTTCCAGCGATCCTTGCACATCCGCCTTGACGATCATGCGCAGTTCCTTGATATCACCGCGCTGATAGCTGGCAAAAAGATCTTCCAGCGAAATCTTTTTCTTTTGACCGGCTTGTTGTTTGGTGGCTTGCGTACGTTCCAGGATGATCGCACGTGCTTCCTTCTCCGAATCGACCACCTGGAACAGATCTCCGGCAGCCGGAACATCATTGAGACCCATGACAGAAACTGGTACCGACGGGCCGGCTTTCTGGACTTTGTTGCCGCGATGGTCGAACAAGGCTCGCAGGCGGCCATAAGAGTTCCCGGCTACGACAATATCGCCGGTGCTCAGTGTCCCGTTCTGAACGAGCAGGGTGGCTACTGTGCCCTTGGATTTATCCAATTCCGCTTCGATCACAGTTCCAATTACATGACCTTTGGGGTTGGCGCGAATATCGGTATTCTCTGCTACCAGCAGGATGGCCTCCAGCAGATCGTCAATACCCTGCTTTTGTTTGGCGGAAACCGGCACCACAATCGTATTGCCGTCCCAGTCATCCGGGATGAGATCCTGTTCGGCCAACTGGTTCTTGACGCGGTCAACATTCGCATTGCTTTTATCGATTTTATTCAAGGCAACCAGCATGGGCACGCGGGCAGCCTTGGCATGGGCGATGGCCTCTTTTGTCTGCGGCATGACGCCATCATCAGCGGCCACCACCAGGACAACGATATCTGCACCCTGGGCACCGCGCGCACGCATGGCGGTAAATGCCGCGTGGCCGGGTGTATCCAGGAAGGTTATCACTTTATTCTTGTGTTCAATCTGATAGGCACCGATGTGCTGGGTGATCCCCCCAACCTCACCGGCAGCCACATCTGCGTGGCGAATGGCATCCAGCAGGGAGGTTTTACCGTGATCCACATGACCTAGGATGGTCACAACCGGCGGACGGTGGACGAGCGCATCATCTGCCTCGTCAGCGATTACCTTGCGCCAGAGCGGGATTTCCCCAACTTCTTTTTCCTGGGGTGCTTCCTGGGTTTCGAGGCTGGCATCGAAACCCATTTCGGCAGCAACGATGGCGGCTGTATCATAATCGATCTGTTGGTTGATGCTGGCCATTACGCCGTTCGTCATCAGGTTCTTGATCAGCTGAATAGGGCTGATCTCCATGTGCTGCGCTAGTTCGCGCACGGATAAGGATGCGGGGATGATGATTTTTTTGTGCCCGTTATCGCTCATATGGCACCTCCTTGTGAATATTTCTCAACAGGTCTCGCCGGGGAAAGCGAGACGGTTCTGGACGCTGGGCTTGCCTGTCGAGCGATGGAACCGGGATTCTGATCAGCCCATAGATCCCCGATTACGGATTGGCTCCGGCATTTTTATCCTCATCCGGGAGTCTATCCATGTAAATGTGGAGTGACTCCAGGTCGGCAGGCTTTAGTTGTACTTTCAGGGCATGGGCGAGTGCCCCTTTCAAGCCCTTTTCCCAGCAGGAACGCTGGTCGTGAAGGTAAGCCCCGCGTCCGGCCAGTTTGCCGGTCGGATCTATCTGAACGCCATCCGGCCGGCGCACCAGGCGGATCAGCGACCGTTTGGGCAATACAGAACGGCAGCCCACACAGGTCCGCTGAGGAATATGTTTCGGTCGTTTTACAGATTTTCCAGACACCGGTTCTGCACTTCTATTTTGAACGGGTTACCATTCTTCCCATGTCTCATCGCCACGTTTGTGTTTCTTGTGGGCAATGGTTTCATCCAGGTCAGGATCGTATTCCAGTTCTGTGAACTTCTTCTTGCCTTTCTTCTTCTTGCCAGGCTTGCCCTTGTCAGTGCCTTCTTCTTCCTCTTCTTCCACTTCTGGAATAACCGGTTGTAACATGTCAGGCCGCATGGCAAAGATCTCTTCGAGTGGTTTCTCTTCTACATCTTCAGAAAGTGGCTCTCTAAC
>JBFYSM010000302.1:0-3201 GCA_041301605.1 Chloroflexota bacterium
AGCCCAACAGTCAAAAATATTTCACCTATCTGACCGGGGAATTGCCCCGCTACCTTGCAGATGTCTTCAGCCTGGCCCCTCGACGAGAGGATACGTTCATCGCAGGAAACTCCATGGGAGGATACGGCGCAATCAAGGCCGCATTGCTGCATCCAGAGCTTTATTCGGCCGCGGCAAGTTTTTCAGGCGTCCTCGCCATTGCCATCCTTGCGCTCCTCCCCGATACGGACTCGCGTAAGGCAGAATTCACACTGCTGTTTGGCGGCTTGGATAACCTGGTTGGCAGCGAACACGACCCGGCAGTCTGGCTGGAGCGCGCTGCCAAAGATCCATCCACCCTGTCCCGCTTGTTCATCTCTGTTGGCCGGCAGGAGGACATCTATCCGTTGAGCGGTATGTTCCACAATGCCTGTAAGTCGCTGGGCGTGCAATCTGATTACCACGAGGAAGATGGCGCCCATGACTGGTTCTTCTGGGATAGGCAGATCCGGCTTTTCCTCGCCTCTGTTTTGGGTCCGATTCCAAAGTAAGGAGACATCCCATCGAAAACCGGCTGCACATCGAATTTTTCATCGGGCACGAACGGGAGGGCGCGTACATCACCATCCCATTCGCCATGCCTCCGGATACTGAGTCGATCTCCCTTACTTATCACTACGAGCGCCACCGCGATAGCACCACCGGGAAGGATGGATTCGTTTCGCGGCAGGAAATCAATATCATCGACCTGGGGTTGCTCGCCCCGGACGGTACACAGGTGGGGACCTCCGGCTCAGACAAAACCGAGATCCAGGTCAGCGAGACTTATGCCACGCCGGGCTACGATCCCAGCCCGTTAGTGCCTGGCGAATGGCAGATCCTGTTGGGGGCATACAAGGTGGCTCCAGAGGGTGTGACGGTACACTATGACCTGACATTTACACCCAAGCGGTTGCGCACCTTCAAGGGCGATCTGCACGTGCATACGCTGGCATCCGATGGTGTCTTGAGCGTGGATGAACTGGCGCAGCATGCCCTGCGGCACGGGTTGGATTTCCTGGCCATCACCGATCACAACCAGATGGTTTCTGCGGCCTCCCTGCCCAGGCTCGCGGGGCTGACATTGATCCCCGGCATCGAATGGACGCACTTCAAGGGCCATGCCAATTTCCTGGGTTTGGATCGACCTTATGATGAGCCTTTTTTTGCAAACGAACTGGATGAAATAAAAGGCCGGTTCAACTCGACCCGTTCGCGGGGAGCGTTGATCACCATCAACCATCCGTTCGATGAAATCTGCCCGTTCCAGTTCGATATGAACTCACTCCCCTTCGATTGCCTGGAAATTTGGAATGGGCCGATGCGAGGATCCAACCTGCGGGCGGGCGGCTTGTGGCATAGCATGCTCATGGCGGGGAAAAAGATTCCCATTTGCGGCGGGAGTGACTATCATCGCAGCCAACTCTTCCTCTTCCCGGGCGGGCCAACCACGTGTGTAACCGCCTTGTCAGCCAGTCCGGCGGATATCCTTTCCGCATTGCGGCAGGGACATGCCTACATCACCTTTGCGCCCAACGGTCCCAGCCTGGAGATGAACTCCGGAGAGGCCATCCTGGGCGATAGCGTGCCATTCCCGGAAGTGAAGGAAATCCGGATTGCTGCCAGTGGTTTGCTGGCCGGGGATGTTCTCCAAGTAGTCACGGGATATGGCAGCACGCCCATCCTGAAAGCAGAGGCGGATGGCAAATACGAGGGGGTGTATCGCATGGAGGAGGCTGGATTTGCCCGTGTTGAGATCCTGCGGAGTTTTGTGCCCGGGCTGCCCCTGTTGCCTGCATTGATATCCAACCCGATTTATTTCGATGCCGCGTAGGATTACTTGATTTTTACGAAAAGATAACCAAAGCCCGGCTGGTTGACGCCGGGCTTTTCATGTTCATGAAAATGTGATGGATTACTTTAGCGCGGCCATGTCGCTCGTGCTAGCCTCCGATGGGATCTTGAGCGTAGATGAACTGGCACAGCATGCCCTGCGGCACGGGTTGGATTTCCTGGCCATCACCCACCACAACCAGATGGTTTCTGCGGCCTCCCTGACCAGGCTGGGTGATGATTTTGTCAGCCGATGGTATTGTTAAGTTCTCCAACATTCTCCATTGATATAATCCGGTTACTTGCGAAATAGATTACCCGGCTTGAAATGGCAAGCATCTTCCTTGACCCGATTTGGTGCGTGTTAACTATTGTGAACCATCTCCAGGCAGGGGGAAAATCATGAAAACTGTAACCTAAAAGGATATTACAAGATGACCATTGAATATAATGAAAAAGGGAAGTATTTTACGAATATCATCAGCAAAGAAACTGTGCCCGCAAAAATCCAAACCTTGACACATCTTGTTGATGGAGAGGTGCATGTCCGGCAAGGTCAACGGCTGAAAGATGAAATGGATCTTGCAGAGCCTTTCCTGGCTGTCACCAATGCCACGCTTTACACGAACGATGGACATATCTTTCTGCGCACGAACTTCATTGCCATCAAACGGGAGCAAATCATTTGGGTTACACCCTCCGACGATGTGCTGAAAGAAGAAAACTCATGAGCACCCTCATCAACTCCGGCCGAGTTACGATCTCGAATGCTGAAATCATCAAACTAAAAGATTTCCTGACAGAACGGTTATCGGGTGATATTGGGGCGGAAATTCTCACACAATCCAATCATGCAGAGATCATCAACCAAAAGTTGCGGGAAGCATACCAGGAAACCGGTTTGCATTTGGCAGAGTCCCTCCGTGAGCAGGTTTTCACTGTTGTTCGCAATGAAGTACTCGGCTATGGGCCCATCCAGCCGCTGCTGAACGACCCGGATGTCACTGAAGTGATGGTTAATGGGCCAAAGAAAGTATATATCGAGAAAAATGGACAGCTCATCAGGACCAATATCGTCTTTGACAACAACGAGCATGTGATCCGGATGATCGAGCGTATTATCTCACCCCTGGGCCGCCGAGTTGATCCGGATAGTCCAACAGTCGATGCGCGCCTGCCGGACGGTTCCCGCGTCAATGCTGTTATTCCACCAGTGGCAATCGACGGCCCATCCATCACGATTCGCAAGTTCCGCAGGGATAAATTCAAGGTCGAAGATCTGGTGCAATTCGGCTCGATAACCGACAAAATGGCAGAGTTCCTGCGAGCTTGTGTGATCAGTCGGCTCAA
>JBFYSM010000314.1:0-6195 GCA_041301605.1 Chloroflexota bacterium
GTGAGCCCGCTGTTCTTCCCGGGTGGAAACATTGGGGAGCTGGCAATATACGGTACGGTGAACGACCTGGCCATGCGCGGGGCGAAACCGCTATACCTATCCGCGGGCTTTATCCTGGAAGAAGGCTTACCTATGGAAACTCTGGGGCGCATCGTGGATTCGATGGCGGAGGCGTGCAAGAAGGCTGGCGTAAAGATCGCCACCGGCGACACCAAGGTTGTCCAGAAAGGGCATGGGGATGGCGTTTACATCAACACATCCGGCATTGGCCTGATCCCGGAAGTCGTGGATATTGCGCCCCAGAATGCCAAACCTGGGGATGTAGTCATCGTCAGCGGAACGATGGGCGACCACGGCATGGCGATCATGTCCGTGCGAGAGGGATTGTCTTTTGAGACCACGATCCGGAGTGATACCGCCCCACTGCATGGGCTGGTGGAAGCAATGCTGGAGACTTCCGAAGTTTTTAAAACTTCGGAAGTCTGCCCGGTTCATAGCCTGCGGGATGCCACCCGCGGCGGGTTGGCGGCCGTGTTGAACGAACTGGCCGGTGCATCGAAGGTTGGGATCGAGTTTGATGAAAAGAAAGTGCCCGTCCGCCCTGAAGTCAATGCCGCCTGCGAGATGCTGGGATTGGATCCGTTCTATATCGCCAACGAGGGCAAGTTGGTAGCGATTGTGGCTGAAACGGCGGCTGAAGAGACATTACTGGCTATGCGCAGCCATGAATTCGGGAAAGATGCGGCGATCATTGGGAAGGTTACTGCCGAACACCCATCCCTGGTGGTGGCCAGAACGGCCATTGGGGGCTCGCGGATCGTGGATGTTCCGGCGGGGGAATTGCTGCCCAGGATTTGCTAAAAACACCAGACTCGTTGAACACCCCGCATACCCCAAAACAAGCACGAAGGGTCATCCAATAAACGGATCGACCACCTTCACACCATCATATTCCTGGCCTGCAAAAAGATCCTCAGACCAAATGAGGTTGCATCCACTCTGCCGGGTAGATTGCACGATCATGGCATCCCAAAAGGAGATGCGATAGCGAAGGTGCAGTTCGACAGCAGCAAGGATATCCTTGAGGCCAGGGCGGTGCACGATCCAATCCGAGAAATCCTGGATCACCTGTGCCGCCTGGTCAGCCGGGAGCGGCGTTGCAGCTTTGCGCGTCACATTTACAAAGAACTCCTGCATAACCTGGACGCTTACGCAACCAAGTCCCGATTCCCATAGCGAGAGGAGCAGTGCTTTGGCCCGTTCACGCTTGTCTCCCTGGGTCAGGTCATAGGCATACACCAGGATATCGCTATCCACAAACTGAAGGGCGGGTTCATCGGTCATGGAGTTCGTCTCGGCTGGCAGGTTTACGGAAATCCAAATTGAGTCCCTTTTCAAGCAGCGCAGTCTGGCGTTTGCGCGCTGCCTCGTAATCGCTTTCCTCCTCGATCATTCTTTCTACCGCGCTGGTCAGCAGCCGCGAGACAGACGAACCGCGTCGTACAGCAAGCAGTTTTACTTTGCGTAAAACGCTTTCAGGCAGGGAAAGGGTTATATTTTGTGTCTCCATAACAACCTCCACGAAATTAAGTGGAGCACGTAAAAACGTGAAGGGCAATAGGCATTTTCACAGGATCGCCCTCGCCAAGGCAGTTAATCCATCCAGATCATCCAAATCCAGCCATTGCAGCATCACGCGCTGGAGGCCAGCTTTCTCCAACGCAAGCAATTGCTTCTTCACTTCACCCCCCACCCCAACCACCACGCCGCGGCTGCGCAAATGATCTGCTTTCTGGTTGCGCTCCGCCAATTGCCTGTTCAGTTCTTTCTTCGTTTTCCCAAAGCGCAGGCCGGTCATCATCGAGCGCCTGACGGATTTCGGGTCGCGTCCCTGTGCCCGGAGCAATTCATCCAGGCGGGCATTCCGGCGGGCGAACTCATCCTTCGGGAGATAGACTGCGTTCCATTCATCGGCATACCGGGCCACGTAGGATAGCGTCCGCTTCTCGCCGTTGCCGCCGATCAGGATACGCGGTCCACCCGGGCGCTGGGGACGCGGCAGGAGGGTCGCTTCACGCAATTGGAAGTACTTGCCATCGAAGGATACCGGCTGGTCAGATTTCAGCAAGCGGGTGATGACATCCAAACCTTCCTCGAAACGGTCGAAGCGAGATTTGACATCCAATAGATCGAAACCAAATAGAGAATGTTCGCGCTCCTGCCAACCCGCACCAAGGCCGAGCGTGAATCTCCCACCCGAAAGATCATCCACCGCGGCAGCCATGCGGGCGGTGAAGGCCGGGTGACGGAAGGAAACCGGCGATACCAGCGGGCCGAATTCGATCCGGTTGGTGTGGCTGGCCAGCCAGGTCAGTGAGACCCACAATTCCAGTGAGTCTTTATCCGGCGGCTGGGCGTTGGTGAAATGGTCCGAACGGTACAAACCTGCAAAGCCCAGGTCTTCGACGGCGCGGGCAATGCTCTGCCAGCGCGACCAGGTCAGGCCGTTCTGGCCTTCGATCATGATGGCGATTTCGAGCATGGAACCTCCAAAGTTTTTGTCCACGAAGGGCACGAAGGTACACAAAAAGACAAAAATAAAACCGCGTGGATCCGTCTCATCCGCGTTTTCCGCGTCCTGTCTCTACACCAACCCCGGCAATGTCAACCAGGTTCCCGGTTTCTGCGGATGCCCGGCTTCGATAAGGGTGTTATTCTGTAAAAGCTTATCCACCGTGCGCCTGGCCAGTTCGGGCGGCCAGCCGAAGAGCTTGACCAGGTCCCGCACCTGGGTCGCGCCAACGGATAGGATGTAAAGTTCCACCAACTTGCGGCGCGCTTCGGCTTCCCCGACGGGACGCGCCTGTTCCAACAGATCGGGGAAATGGCGTGAGGTCAGTTCATAGCGGTAAGAGTAGCGCCAGGCCCCGGCCTCGGCGATCCCAACTGGCAGGACTTTGAAATCCCTTTGCAAATCTTCCATGGCCCGGTTGAACTCGGATTCTTTGGCGTTTTGCAGGCGGGCTTCCTTGCGCAGGGAGATGGTATCGAGTGCGCCTTTATCCAGCAAGGCATCATAAACCTGCTTGGCCGCCAGTGTGAGACGACCTTCCTCATAGGCGATGATATGATCTTCTTCCGGAGAACCGTAATTCTCGGATAAAGCATAGAAGTAAGGGGCGACATCCAGCGAGATGAAAGTGGCTTTCCGGCGCAGGACCTTGGCGTAATACCAGATCTTCTTGTCAAGAGAGTTATCCTTCCAGCCCCAGGTGACGTGGCCCGGATCATCATGCTCATCCGGTACCGTTCGGTCACCTGCCACCGCCGCCCACAATGAAGGCAAATCCATGCCCTTTACCGGCCAGAAAAACACGAAGCCGCGCTCGTTGACGAACTCCAACGCCTGGGCGGGATTTGAAACTGGTTTGACCGGCGGCAGATGGAAAGTCCGGGCGCGATGCGATTTGAGTCGTTCCAGGTCAAGGGTCAACATGGAAATAGATAACCGGTTTTAAGATCCGCTGGTTAGGGCGATCAACAGGATCAGGAATGCCACCGTTGCAACGGTTGCCAGGACCGCCCCGCAGCCCCAGCCGAGGGTTACGCGGCGGGTCTGCTTGGGTGTGATCCCCGGTTCGAGGCGCTTGATCCGCTTGACTGCCCACCAGCCGGCCAGGATGCCAGCCAGGAACCAGATGACCGCCATGAACAACAGGCTGAAAGCGCAAAACACAAACATTAACTCGACAACATATCCAAACACACCCCCGATCATCTGGCCCACACAGTCCTTGAAACTCAGCCCCTCGCAACTGACTTCCGGGCCGTTGACCGCAATGACACCAATGTTGATCAGCAAAACAGCCAATCCAATCGACACCAGCACACCCAGCAAACCGCTGACGATCCAGATCCCAATGGATGGTGACATGTGCTTCCAGGAAATGCTGGGGGCATTGCGCTGCAGCACAGACATGGTCACCGCCCCAGCCAGCAGGCCTCCCACCCCGCCCCCTATTGCGCCGCAAGCGGTCAAAGCCAGGATGAGCAAGCCATCCGAATCCCCAAATCCCTGCTCCCAGGCGCTGGCCACTACCAGGATCGAAACAACGATCAACCAGAATATTCCCCAGCCAATACCCCAGGCGCAGCCCCAACCGGGGATGCGACCCAGGACTGCCCCCCAGCGCGGTTTGACCGGCTGGCGCAGGAAAGGGCGCTCCGGCGCGCCGCCCTTGATCGAAATCCCACTGGCGATCAAACCATCCACCAGGGTTTCGAAGTTATCCGCATAACTGCCAGCGCGCAGGTCTACATACTGGATGCTGTTCAGGTAATCCCCGATTTCCGGGGACATCCTGGTGGTTGTGTAGATGACGGGGATGACGCGCTTGCCGGCCTTGCGGGCTTCGTTCAATTCCCACATCACTTCCCTGGATGCCAGCGACTCGGGTGAGATGACCAGGATAAACACCTTGCAGCCCTGGATCCCATCCAGTAACCTTTGCCGCCAGATTTCCCCCGCTTGGATATCGCTCATATCGAACCAGACACCGGAGACGCGCCGGTCCAGGTCGGCTGCCAGCCTGCGGACGAATTCCATGTTGCGGCGGGAATAGCTGATAAAGATATCGTCGGCCATGTGTCACCTCCAACAGTCAAACAGCAAGCCATTCGGATGGAGTCATTATAGTACAACCTTGCTATAATACGGACAGAAAACTTTGTTCCACTCAAAGGGTTATTCCCTTGCAGGAGAACACCGTGGTTGATCATACCGCCATCCAAACCCTCAGCGACACACTCATCTACGAGATCATCACTGCCACCGGCCTGCCCAGGACAGAGCGGGTACACAGGCTTTTCAGCCGACTGTTCCGCAGACCGGCCGAGCGACTGGCTACGCTAGGGGCAACGGCCGATCATCTGATTGCCAGCGATGGATTCGCCAAAGCCGCGGGATGGATGTTGACCAACTGGTGCAGCCAGGTGACCGCCCGGGGGACAGAGACCATCCCATCCCAGGGACCCCTGCTGGTCATCTCCAACCACGCCGGTTCATATGATACATTTGTCATCGCGTCGAAACTTGGACGCGAAGATCTCAAACTGATCTCCAGCGACATCCCCTTCCTGAAAAACCTGCCGCATGCCAGCGAGCATATTATCTTCTTATCCGACGCAACCCAGGATCGGATGACCGCCGCCCGCGCCGGGATCCGCCACCTGCAGGATGGAGGTTCGTTGCTGATCTATGGGACGGGGCTGGTCGATCCGGACCCTGCCGTCTATCCGGAGGCCGAAAAACACATCGATGACTGGTCGCCATCCATCGACCTCTTCTTGCGTACAGTGCCAGATGCTCAGGTACTCCCCACCATTGTCAGCGGTGTGCTCTCCGAGAAATGGGGACACCACCCCATCACATGGCTGCGGCGCATCGACTGGCAGAAACGCAAACTGGCCGAGTTCGCCCAGGTGATCCAGCAGTTGTTCTTCCCGGGCAGGCTGTACCTTACCCCAAACGTCTCCTTTGGCCACCCGGCCAGCGTTGAGAAATTACGCCAGGAAAGTCCGGGCAAGCAACTCCTGCCGGCTGTGGTCGCCCGCGCCAGAACCCTGCTGGCTGAACATTGCCGCGCTTTCCAGGTATTCCCTGGTTATTACCCCGACCGAGGTTCCGATGGATGAAGATGCTGCCAGGTTGGCCGAATCTCTCGTTGATGAACTGGTGGGAGCCTTCGGACTACCCAAAACCAGGTTCAATCACCACCTGGTATGGCGGTTTTCCCGCAAGCTGACCGAAAGAATGGCGCAGGGAGGAGTCACATTCGACCGTCTGGTAGCCGAATCGGGCCTCCCGGAAGCCAGCCGTTGGCTGCTGACCTTGTTTTGCAATGATATCGCCACCCGAGGGACAGAACACATTCCCCCAAGTGGCCCTCTCCTGGTGGTTTCCAACCACCCGGGCGCTTACGAGGCCCTGGTGCTCTTTTCCCAGGTTGGGCGCAAAGATCTCAACTGGATTGGATCGCAGGTTCCTTTTTTGGATAATCTCCCGAACCTCCGCAAGCATATCTACTTTGCCTCGCGCAAGGATGCCTTCAATCGCATGACAGTCATGCGGCATGCGGTCCGCCACCTGCGGGCAGGCGGGGCACTGATGTACTTTGCCGCCGGCCACCGCGACCC